>JAYVJQ010000482.1:0-8023 GCA_043769055.1 Allobrachymonas sp. | reverse complement strand
AGATGCAATGGGCATCGGCCACTGCGCCAGTCATGCAATGGATCCGTTAAGCGCACCAAGCTTGCCCTTCAATCGTGCATGATGGTTATGACCAAATTTCATCGCTTTTGCACCTGCTTTGTGGCGATTACGCATGAAGCTGCGAAGCTAACGCGGCACAATGACACCCATGCTTGACCCCTTCACCCACGCAACACCCGACCCGCGAGCGCAGCCGCGCGAGTTTCTGATGCATCTGTACCAAACCGCTGTGCGCCGCGCTTTGCCGCTGCACAACACAGCGGCCTATTTGCCACCTCCACCCATGGGGCGCACGTTGGTGCTTGGCGCGGGCAAAGCAGGTGGTGCCATGGCGCAAGCCGTTGAAGCGCTGTGGCCGCAAGACGCACCGCTGTCGGGCTTGGTGGTCACCCGCTATGGGCACACGCCCTCACGTTCGTTACTTTGGCCTGAAGGTTTGAAGCTGCGTATCGAGGTAGTCGAAGCCTCACACCCCGTGCCCGATGCAGCGGGGCTGGCCGCGGCCAAGCGCATTCTCGAATTAACCCAAGGCCTCACCCCAGACGATCTCGTGCTCTGCCTCATCTCCGGTGGCGGCTCGGCCTTACTCACCTTGCCCGCCGAGGGCTTGGCCTTTGAAGACAAGCAGCGTATCAACCAAGAGCTGCTGAACAGCGGCGCAAATATTGTGGAGATGAACTGCGTGCGCAAGCATCTCTCGCAAATCAAAGGCGGCAGACTGGCAGCGGCCTGCGCGCCTGCAAAAGTCGTCACGCTAACGATCAGTGATGTGCCCGGCGACGATGTGAGCGTGATTGCCAGCGGCCCCACGGTGGCCGATGCCAGCACCTGCGCCGATGCACTGGCGATTTTGAAGCGCTATGGCATTGCCGTGCCCGCAGCCATCGAGGCGCAACTGCAAAGCGGTGCGCTAGAAACCCCAAAACCTTTTGACCCTTGCTTTTCAGGCCACGAAGTGCATTTGATCGCCACGCCGCAGCAATCGCTAGAGGCCGCTGCTGCTGCTGCGCGAGCAGCCGGCATCACGCCCTACATCTTGAGCGACGAGATCGAAGGCGAATCGCGCGAAGTGGGCAAGGTGCATGCGGCGCTGGCGCGCGCTGCTGCGAGGGGGCAGGGCGCTTTCCAAAAGCCTTGTGTGATCCTCTCGGGGGGCGAGACGACTGTGACCGTGCGCAAGCAACCCGCTGGCACGCCACGAGGGCGCGGCGGCAGGGCCGGTGAGTTCTGCATGGGCTTGGCGCTTGGATTACAGGGCATCGAAGGTGTGCATGGCTTAGCCGCTGACACCGATGGCATTGACGGAATGGAAGACAACGCAGGTGCTTTTGTCACGCCTGACACGCTTGCACGCGCGGCAGCGCTTGGCATGAAACTCGATCAATTCTTAGATCGCAACGATGCCTATGGCTATTTCCAGCCGCTAGGCGATCTAGTCATCACCGGCCCCACGCACACCAACGTGAACGATTTCAGAGCCTTGTTGCTCCTCTAATTTTGAAGCCAAATCGACCATTACCCGGCATAGAATATGCTCGGAGTGCTATCAATTCAGGAGTAATGCATCACCCCTGCGCAGGCTCTGCAATCCCGCCCACAACATTGCTAAAGCCGCCATCCACATAGGTGATCTCTGCGCTCACGCCCGCTGCCAAATCGCTCAGCAAAAACGCGGCCACATTGCCCACATCGTCCACCGTCACGTTGCGACGAATCGGCGAGTTTTCTGCAACCACGCTCAAAATCTTGCCGAAACCTTTGATGCCGCTGGCAGCAAGTGTCTTGATCGGCCCGGCGCTGATGCCATTGGCCCGCAAACCGCGATTCTTCGCACCCAGCGATTCAGCCAAATAGCGCACGCTGGCTTCCAGCGATGCCTTGGCCAAACCCATCGTGTTGTAGTTGGGCACCACGCGCTCAGCGCCCAAATAGGTCAGCGTAAGCACCGCAGATTTATCGTTCAGCATCGGCAGACAAGCCTTGGCCATCGCCGGAAAGCTGTAGGCCGAAATATCGTGGGCGATTTTGTAGCCTTCGCGCGAGAGGCCCTCCAAAAAATCCCCCGCAATCGCCTCGCGCGGCGCAAAGCCAATCGCATGCACAAAGCCATCAAACTTCGGCCACACCAGCGAGAGATCTGAAAACATCTTGGCAATCTGCTCATCCGAGCCCACATCGCAATCAAAAATCAGCTTCGAGCCAAAATCCGCGGCGAACTCCGTGATCCGATCCTTAAACCGCTCCCCCACATAAGAGAAAGCCAGCTCCGCCCCCTCGCGGTGGCAGGCCTTGGCAATGCCATAGGCTATTGAGCGATTGGATAAAACGCCGGTGATGAGTAGTTTTTTGCCAGTGAGAAAACCCATGAAGATGCCTCTTGAAATTTGAAATGCACAGAATATGGTGGGAATTGTCGCATGCGGGCAGTACATGCCAATTGCTGAAAATTTATGCATAGAATCAAGCAAGGAGACACTTTTTGACACCTGAAGCCCACGCCAGACAAAGCATTGACTCGCTGCTCATTGCAGCGGGTTGGGCTGTGCAAGATGTGAAGGATGTCAATCTGCATGCCGCATTGGGTGTGGCGATTCGAGAATTCCCATTGAATGTGGGGCATGGCTTCGCCGATTACCTTCTCTACATCGACGGCAAAGCCTGCGGTGTGATCGAAGCCAAGAAAGAGGGCGCCACACTCAGCGGCGTGGAGCTGCAAAGCAGCTGCTATGCCCCAGGCCTGTCCGCCAGCCTGCCCGCATGGAGCAGGCCGCTGCCCTTTGTGTCGGTATCCACAGGCATAGAAACCCACTTCACCAATGGGCTCGATCCATCGGCGCACGCTTGGAGCACGTCTGCTTGCTTTCGACGGGCGTTGCTTTGCTGGGTACAAAATCAGTACCTAATTGGTAAGTCCGTTGGGTGCAGCAAGTGAAAGGAAGAACATGATGGCGCAAGCAATACGCCTTTCTGGCGATGAGTGGGAACGATGGGCCAACAAATTGTTGTCATGTCACTATGGCCCGACGGAGTACCAGAAGGTTCCTTCGAATGACAAAGGTGATGCCGGAATCGAAGGATTCGTTGCGGCGGATGGGCATGCATACCAAGCATATGGTTGCGAGGAGCCTGTCAGCACCAAAAAACGGTACGAATCGCAGCGGGACAAAATGACTCGCGATATATCCAAATTCATCAAAAACAAAGCGGCCTTAACCAGCATATTTAAGAACTCTGTTGTTATCAGACGTTGGGTTCTCCTCGTTCCTTACTGCGACAGCAAAGACATCCTATCCCACGCTGCGACGAAGACGGATGAAGTGTTGGCTGCAAATTTGTCGTATGTCTCTACAGATTTCAGGGTGGTCGTTTGCCAGGAAGACGACTTTCAGATTGCTCGCGATCAGCTCCTTAACGCCAATGCTGGCGTGTTGAAGCTTGCGGTACAAAGTGCACCTACGGGAGTGGTGCAAAGTTGGGCCACGTCCAATAGCGCGCTATTTGCGACTTTGGATCAAAAGATAGGTCGCATGCCAAGTATGAGCAATGCTTTGCGCAGGCAGTCATTTTGCGAGCAGGTATTGAAGTGGCATCTTGAAGGACAGTCTTTACTTGAAGCACTTCGCAGCTACCCTGAAATCTATCAAAAAGTAAGGGCAGCAAAAAATCACCAGGAGAATTACTTGGCGATGGCAACTCTCGATACCGAAGCAACCAAAGAGTCTTTGAAAGGCCCATTGGATGCGTTGAAAGCTGCGTTGCAAAAGGAAGTGCGTGAGTTGCACTCTTTCAATGCGGAGACGCTGTCCCACGAAGCGGTAGCCGATTGGTTGCTACGATGCCCTTTAAATTTCCCAGAGGCGGCTAAACATGATTGAAATCAGTCGCCAGCCATTTTCAGATTCCGAATTCGATACACCTTTCTTGTTTCAGCGGAGACATCTTTCATTGCCAGAGGATTTGCGGCCGTCGTGGCGGATTGCTCTTTTAGTGTTATTGATGAATGGGTGTTGTCGCGGTAGCAAAAGTAGTCGGGCTCGTCTCCATGTGTTGAGTTGGAGTGTCCGAAGTACTGAAAGTCTTCAAAATCTTTTGGCCGCAACTAGAAGTGAACTGAATCCGCGTGCGCTGGTAGTGCGTGTGGATCCGTTTTTGGATCGCGCTATCGATTTTGCAGTCGGTGAGGGTTTGATTGATCGCCTTGGCGGAAAGGGGCTGCAATTGTCGAGTACCGGGAAGAACTATGCGTCTGCGATCGTGGAAGTAGCAGATATTTTTGTTTTGGAGAAGTCGTTTATTCAGAGTATTGGATACAAGGTGACTGAAGACCTCGTGGCAAAGATGTTTGGATGGAAGGAGTAAATCGATATGCGCTTTCGACGTCTAACACTTCGGATAAATACCAGCGATGGGTTGTATGGCACATCTTTGGATTTTCCAGATGGCTTGGTGGTCATCTGGGCAGACAACTCCATGGGGAAGTCGACTTGCGTAAAGTCGATCATGGTCGCACTTGGAATGGAGGCGATGCTGACCACACAGCAGGCGGACTTGCCGTTGCCCCCTGCCATAAAGTCACGACTGAATTCACCTACTGGCGAGCATGACGTACTGGAGTCAGAGGTGTTCCTTGAAATTGAGAACTCGAAAGGCAACAGGATTGTTGTGCAGCGAGTGCTCAAGGGTACCCGCGATAAAAACCTGATAACGGTTCACAGTGGCCCGATTTTGACTGACCCCGAGGCTTCGGTTAAATCGACAGACTATTTTGTAAATAGGGATGGTGCAGCGACACGGGAATTTGGCTTCCACCATTTCTTGGCTGATTTCTTGGACTGGAAATTGCCGCAGGTGCAAAAGTACGACGGTAGTGAGGCACCCCTCTATTTACAGTGCATATTGCCATACTTTATGGTTGAACAAACGCGAGGATGGTCGACCATTCAACCTCCATTGCCTACGCACTTTCGCATTAGAGAGGTGCATAAACGGGCAGTCGAATTTATTTTGAATCTCGATGCCCATCGTAACGCACTAAAGCGACAAGAAATCGAATTTGAAAGAAATTCGATTAGCTCAGCTTGGGGTGCAAACCTCGTACGGGTTTTTGAGCTTGCTGAGGCGCGAGCTGCTCGGGCGCAAGGGATACCAGCAAAGCCAGTTGCGGATTGGCCGCCATTAGTGAAACCGACACTTTTAGTGCCAGTTGACGACCGCTGGATCGGTATCCAGGTGAGGACAGAAAATCGGCGTAAGGAGCTTGAGAGTTTAGTCAAAGATGAAATACCTAGAGTTCACGAGATAGCTTTGAACGCCCAAAAGGAATTGGTTGCGTCTGAGGAAGCAGTTCGGGATCGTCAGACTTTGCTTTCTCGGCTTATGGAATCTCTTGCTACCGAACGACAAGAGGTTGTCAGGATAGACGGTCGTTTACGAGCCATAGAAGAGGACATTCAACGCAATAAAGATGTTCGAACGCTTAGGACATTTGGCTCACGAAGTACTTCTTCCGTTGACTCTGGAAGTTGCCCAGTGTGTCATCAGAGTATTCACGATACGCTGCTTCCGCTTGAAATTGGGCAGGCGGTCATGTCACTTGATGACAGCGTTGATTTCCTTGCTGAGCAACGACGCACATATCTTGTAGTCCATGCTAATGCCAGTAACGTAGTTGCGGCAAGGGAGATGCAAGTTCGTCAATTGCAAGAGGAGCTTTCCACATTGCGCTTGGCTGTCAGAGATTTGCGACAGACGTTGGTTTCAGACGGCCGCTTGCCTTCGTTGGCTGCGATTCAGACCCGAATCCGGCTTGAGAATGCGATAGAGCACGATTTGCAGACGTAGAGTCGATTCGATGCGACTGTGGAAGGATTTGAAGACCTTGCAAAGCGATGGACCGCTGTACAAACGGCGGCTAAGGATTTGAACAAAGATGATGTCACTGATGCCGATAGGAAAAAAATCCGTGCTTGGACGGAGTTGGTTCGTGAGCAGTTATCACAATACGGGTTTGGCAGTTTTCCAGTTGACCAAATATTGATATCTACCGACAGCTATCGGCCGGAGCACGAGGGTTTTGACCTTGAGACTAGTTTTTCGTTACAGAACAGTATCTCTGCGAGTGACCTTATTCGAACAATTTGGGCTTACCTAAATGGCATGTTGGAGTTGGCAAGAAAAGTGGATACCTTTCATCCCGGTAGCATTGTTTTTGATGAGCCACGCCAACAAAGTACTCGGGACATCAGTTTCGGTGCTCTGCTAAAGCGCGCATCGATGGCAGGGGCGGCGCACCAGCAGATCATCTTTTTTACAAGTGAGGATCGGCAGCGACTGGAAGGTCAGCTATTGGGTCTGGATCACACACTCAATGCCATAGATGGTCGGGTTCTGAAGAGGTTGGAAAGAACCTAACTCGCCATCGCAAAGAGACACTGATTCGCCCTGCGTGAAAGTGTGATTAATCTAATGAAGCCGTTTTGACATGATTCTCTCTGGGACAATTCCGATATCAGACGCCTTGCGTAGCGCTGCCATAGCGATTGAGCCTGATGCGCGAGTCAACTCAGGGCAGACCTTGGCTTATCAACGCGAGTTGATCGCTGAGTTTGAGCTGAATCCACAAGTGCCACACGATATTCGTGTGCATTTTGAGACCGCTAAGAATCTCTTTCTCTACGCTTGGTTTGTGTATCGGTTTTATCCCGTCGCCAAGCAGCATGCGCTTGCAACACTTGAATTTGCTTTGCGTGAACGGCTGGCGCTGATTGACGTTGATCGATACAGAAAAGATGCCAAACCGCGACTCACACTGTATCCATTGCTTCAAGCCGCAGAGAAGGAGAGCTTGATTTCAAATACAGGCCTGCGTGCTTACCATCGCCGCGCAGCGCAACAGGCTCGCGAACGTGTTTCTGAAACCGCTGGGCGGTTGTTGTGGGCGTTTGAGGCCGATTCTGTTGAATACGATCTGGACAGCGCCGTCCCTCAAGATGAGGATTACGCTTGGGATACGCTCAAAACCTATCAAGAGGTTTTGCCAAAGATTCGGAATATCTATGCGCATGGCAGTTCGAGCTTGACTGCCAATGTGCTCGGAACTTTTGAGACTGTGGCTGATTTGGTGAATCAGCTTTATCCGTCGTCAAGCGTTTGAGCTTGCAACGCGAGACCTGAGCATGTAATTGATCATTGCTCCTATTTATATAGCATTCTGCGCAGTATTTATGCCGGGAAAGTGCTGATTTGTCTTGAAAAAATATGATGAAAAATCCAGTTTAAGTGGATATATAATCAGTATTTCCGCTCGCACTCTGTGGCTTTAGGGTAATTGCCCGGTTGCACTACTTCTTAAAATGTTAAGCTATAACTGAACAATCTCATGTTTTTAACTGAAATCAAATTGAGTGACTTTGGCAATGCGGTTGCACCCGCGCCGGAGCGTTTCAAAGTGATTTCGCCTTGTTCGGATGCTCAGCGCAGGGAGTCGGCCAAGGTGTTTGAGGCGGTTGGCAGCATGGGTGGCAATGATCAACGGCAGGCTTTGAAAGGTTTGAACATGCTGGTGAAGCTAGCTCAGTTGGGCAAGCCCTTCAATCAGTTGCTTGATGCAAAAGCGGTACATGAGGCATTTCCGGCGTTTTATTGTGATGTGAGTAAAAGGAATGAAACGGTGTGGCGCTACAGGCATGGTGATGTTCGGATTTTGTTTTATTACGCGGCAGACAAAGTGATCTTGTTGACGCACACTTTGCCTAAGCGCACTGACAAGCTTTCAGGAAAAGATATTAATCAAGCCAAGCAGGCTGTCATTGATTTCTTGACAGCATCCCGATCTGCAGTGGGTCTACAGTGGATTAAATGAAGTGAGATGAATATGGAGCACAAACCTCTTTTTGGCGATTTGATTGCTGCCCATGATGGGCTAGCAGAACAGCTCAAAGCCGTGGATGTTGCTGCGGACTTGACTTTGCTGCTTCACCACACAGGTAAGAGCCGTGCCGAC
>JAYVJQ010000481.1:0-13744 GCA_043769055.1 Allobrachymonas sp. | reverse complement strand
TATTCGGGCGACCGATTTGTGGTACTCCACCATGAGGACGCCCGAATACGGCGCTCGAAGGCCATAACGCGTTAATACGGCTTCAGTATGAAAACTTTAAGAAAATAGTCCACTAACCGGCATGGAATATGCGCAGAGTGCACACAAAATAATAGCATCGATCAAGCATGCTGCTCATCCAACCCCGCCGATAAATGCGAGGTATCCGACCATCCCACCAAACTCAGATGCTCACCATTCCACAGCAAGCGATTGATCGAGGCATTGCCCAGCTGCCAAGTGCGCGGTGCTTGCAGATCGAGGCCAGTGGCTTCGCGGTAGAGCACATCCATGACACCGCCGTGGCTTGCGATGACGATGTGCTGGCCGGCAAACTGCGCCACAAGCCCCGATAAACACTGCCTCACGCGCTGTCGAAACACTAGCAAAGACTCGCCGCCTTCTGGCGCGAAATCAGGCACTCTCTTGCGCCACGCCAGAGCCTGCTCGGGCAGCTCAGTTTCAATCTCTGTAAAAGTTTTGCCTTGAAACACGCCAAACTCTCGCTCGCGCAGGCCGCGATCAATTTGCACATCAAGGCCGTGATGCTTGGCCACGGCCAGCGCTGTCTCGTAAGCGCGCGCTAAATCGCTGCTGATGATCGTATCAATCTGCTCTCCGGCCAAGGCCGTGCCAGCTTGCTCAGCTTGCCAGTAGCCTTTCTCGTTCAAGCTGATATCGAGCTGGCCTTGGATGCGGGTGGCCACGTTCCATGCGGTTTCGCCGTGGCGGATGGCGGTGATGCGGGTGATGAGGGGATGCGCGGTGTCTGTCATCCAGCGACTTTAACGCCAGTTAGCGCGCAATCTCAATATTCACCATGCGCTTGCCCTCTGGCGGCGTGGGAAAGCCCTGCAAGGCTGCTGCCAACATAGCGGGCAACACGGCCTCATCATCGGCCCAGCGGCCCTCATGCTTGGCCTGCGTCTCGTACACAATGGCCTTGCTCTTGGCATCGCGGATCAAGAGCGAGACCTCGCGCACATACCAAGGCGGGTTATAGCGCGGAAACACCGGCAGATAAATCACGCGACCCGAGCCCGTGACCACATAATCACGCCCCGGCAAGCCGCCGTAGCCCGCTCCAAAATGACCCCAAGGATCGGGGTAGTCAAACGGGCCAGATTCTAGGCGCTGCATGCGTGCATTGATTTGCACGGTGTATTGCACTTCGCCGGCAGCCACCGGCTTGGCCGCAAAGCCCTGCTTGGCCAACTCCTGCGCGACCCACGCTTCCAGTTTGCTCTGCCGCGCCGCTGCTGCCTCTTGCAAGCTTTGCTGCGATGGCAAACGCTCGAACGACCAACTTGCTCCTGCTGCTGGCGTTTGCGGGAATTTGGAGAAAGCGCTGACTTGGCTGTCCACCATGCGCAGACCAGAGCAGCCACTGAGCAAGAGTACTATTGCTATTAAAAAAATAGCACACCATGCAGTATTTATGCCGGGAAGAAGCAAAAAGCGCTTCAAAAAACCACTTTCAAACAAAGCGGATAACTTGGGCCGCTGCATCACGCTCGGCTGCACTCTCACCGCTTGCGCAAGGCTCATCGCCGCTACCGAAGGGCGTATCGCTCTTGTCAAATGTTTCATGGTCAAACCCCTTATCGCCTTCAGAATTGGCAGCGCCTGTGGCTTTGAGCGACTTGAAGTCGTGAAGTTTCGCATCCATCAAGTGCGAGGGCACGATGTTTTGCAGCGCATGCAGCATATTGTCTAGCCTGCCCGGAAATTTGCGCTGCCAGTCTTTCAGCATATTGCCCACCTGCTTGCGCTGCAAATTCTCTTGGCTGCCGCACAGGTTGCAAGGAATGATGGGAAATTGCTGCCAATCGCTATACGCCACGATATCGCGCTCATCCACATACGCCAGAGGTCGAATCACAATGTGCTTGCCATCATCGCTTTGCAGCTTGGGCGGCATGCCCTTCAATTTGCCGCCGAAGAACATGTTGAGGAACAAAGTTTGCAGCATGTCGTCGCGGTGGTGGCCGAGCGCTATTTTTGTGCACTTCAGCTCATCGGCCACGCGGTACAAAATGCCTCTGCGCAGGCGAGAACACAGGCTGCACAAAGTTTTGCCTTCTGGAATTTTGTCCATCACAATCGAATACGTGTCTTGTTCTTCGATGTGGAACTTCACGCCTTTTTGCTTCAAATAAGCCGGCAAGATATCTTCAGGAAAACCCGGCTGCTTTTGATCGAGATTCACCACTATCAGCTCAAAATCAATCGGCGCGCGCGCTTGGAGTTTGAGCAAAATATCCAGTAGGGTGTAGCTGTCTTTGCCGCCCGAGAGGCAGACCATCACGCGATCGCCCTCTTCGATCATGTTGTAATCCACAATCGCTTGGCCGGTTTGGCGGCACAGGCGCTTGTCGAGTTTGTTGTTTTCCAAGTTGGCGCGCGTGACTTTTTCACGGCTGAACTCGGGTGAGCGGGTCAACTCAGGGGTAGCAATATCAGCAAGGTCACTCATAGGTGATATTGTCGCACTTTGACCATGTTGGCTGCTTTTCCACGCTTTTTCTCTCTGCTGCTGGCAGCGCTATTTTGTGCGCTGGGCTTGGCCTTGCCTGCTGCATGGGCGCAGGACGTGGCAGTTGGCCAAGGCTTGCGACATGGCGATGCCTTGCCCAGCGTGCAAATCACGAAGTTGGAAGTTTTGCAAGATACCGACGCCAAATGGGCTCTGGCCGATGTCATCGCCGGACGTGCTGGAGCATTTGTGCCCCAGCAAGGCATGATGTTAGGAAGCAAGCTATGGGGCAGCGTGGTGTGGGCACGCATCACGCTCGGCGCCACGCCCGCCCCAGGCAATCAACTCATCGCAGCGCTCACGGTGCTGGAGCTGCCCAAAAACTATCTCGATCATGTGCGTCTGTATGCGCTCATGCCTACCCCGGGCGCGCAAGCAGCCACGCAATGGGTGCTGCAAGAAGCTGGCGATAACGTAGCTCCTGATAGTTGGTCCATCAAAGGCTTGTTTCCACGCTTTACCCTGCCCTCAGCAGAGCAAATCAAGGCGGGCGGTAGTGCGCAGAATATGCTGTATTTGCAAGTGGTACACAACGCACCCTATGCCGCGCCGATCACGGTGATGTCAGCCGCGCAAGCGGTGCTGGTGACGCAGCGTCGCGTGCTGGCCATGGGCTTGATCCTGGGAGCGATGTTGATGACGGTGGTGATGGTGGGCAGCTTGGCTTGGCTTTACCGTGATGCTGTTTATATTTGGTATTGCGCCTACGCTTTGTTGGCGGGGCTGGCCTGCGCTAGCCACGCAGGTTTCGCGCACCAAATCCTCTGGCCGGTGGGTGGGCCGTGGCCGGGCTTGGCAGTGCTGGTGTTGCTCGCACTTGCATTCGCCTGTCAAGTGCAATTTTCACTTGGAGCATTCATCCATCACCAAAGCAAGCCGTGGTTGGCTTGGGTGGCGCATGCGATTGCTGTGAGCTGCGTGATCAACGCTGTGGCTTTTGTGTTGTTTCCATACCAGTGGTATTTCATGTACGCGGCCTTACTTGCGCTGCTGGCGCTGGGCATGGTGCTGGTCACTGTGTTGGCCGTGTCTGCCATTTCACACGGCAGTAATTTGGCCAAGGCATGGCTCGTGGCCTACGTACCCTTGGTCGCCACCGTGGTGTTTAGTTTGATGGAAGGCGTGGGCTTGACCAAGGGCCAAGTAGCGCACTACCAATTGCCGATTTATGCAGCAGGCATTGAGATCATCCTCCTCGGCCTTGCCTTGCAATGGTTTGCGCGCGAGCGCCATGGCGAAAAAGAGCGCCAAAGTGCGCTAGCCAGCACCGATCCGCTGACCGGATTTGCCTCTGCTAGCAGCTTTCGCCAGCATCTTCAGCATGCTTGGCAATCGCCACCAGATCTTGCGCATGACACTGCCGTGGTCTATGTCGCGCTGCGCAATGCAAACCAGAGTACCCAACGACTGGAGCGCCTGCTCACGCGCAGCGTGCGCGTGTTGCGCGCAGCCACGGGCGGCCAAGATGTGGTGGCGCGTTTGGACGGCCGCTTACTCGCTTTACTGATGCCAAGCACGGGCATGGGCGAGCAACTGAGTCAGCGCCTCTCGCGCATCATCGCGCTCGGCTTAATGCCAGATCACAGCGATCCAACAGGTGATTTGTTGCAGTTCAGAATTGCCTACACCACGCGCCAGCACTACCGGCATGATTTCTCACAGCTTGATGGAGATCTACGCGATTTGTTGGAGGAGAAAACGCGCTGGGGCATCAAACCCATTCGCGTGATCGACCATCGCAAAAGTGAAAAATCGCGGCCACGCGAGGTGATTGAAAGCTCGGGCTTAGAAGCCATGTGGAATCAAGCGATTGAGAAAAGCAATAAGCCGCTCACGCAGCAAAACTCGCCGCGCACCACTGACCCGTCGCCACGCTGATCGCTACCTCGCATCACCATCTGCATCACCATCCGTATCAGCGCTCACGGCCTCCAGTGCTCGTCCATCCACTGCAAACGCCGCTGTAGCCACCATTGCAGATATTCAATCTCGCCAGCATAGCTGCCCGTGACAACCACGTTTTGCCACAAATACCTGTCCAGCACAGGCCAGCGGCTGAAATTGTTGACTTGCGCAGATTGCGTCAGAAGTGCAGCATGTGTTTGAACATGCGCGTTCAAATCACTCAAGCTCGTGCCCCGCAAAGTCGCCCAACGCTGGCGCACGCGCTGCACAAACGCTGGGTCTTGCAGCAAGCGGGCAAACCAGCATCGCGTGCTGGCGCTGCCCAGGCCATCGGTGCGGCCCGAGCGGGTAGAAAAATAGCCTAAATGATTGCCCATGGCCAAATCAAAATCCCACACCGGCCCCATTTTGAGTTTGCCAGAGCGATCTTTGTGCAGATACGTGCTGTGGCGAAACGCATCGATGTGATGCATCAACTCGCTGTGCAAATACCAATCGACCCAATTGTCCACATCAATCCATGCGGCATAGCCTGTGCTGGGATCGGCAAAATTGCTGCTCATGAGCGCCGCTTCCGCTTGGTTGAGATACTGATTGATGTAGCTCAGTTGCGCCGTGCTGGGCGATTCGGGTGCGTGAATGCGCACAGGCAGGCCGCAAGTGCTGCTGACAAAGCGTGTCTCGGCATCGTTGCGATCGACTTCTAATAAATAGCCGCCACTGACGAGCGGGGCTAAATCATCCGCAGCGCTGCTGCCCAGCGCTGCTATATTGACACGGCTCGTGCCAGTGCGCACATGCTCCACCAAATCGTAGCTGCCCAGATACTGCCCATTGAGTTGCAATTGCACCACTTGGCTGCGCGGGGTATAGGGCATGCCCATACGGCGACTCACTTCAAAGGCCAGTTGGTTGCGCAGCAAAGTTTTATCTGAGTGATTGGCCAGCAGCACCCAATGGCGATTGGCCGGCATGCCCAGCAAGCTGGTGCTGCTGGCGAGCTTGAGCCGATAGGGCTTTTTGGGGTGCAGCTCCCAGGTGGTGTTGCCTCTGCCGCGCAGCTCCAATCGCCCTGCGGCCAAGGCAAGCCCGGCGCTGCGATCTGCGCTATTAGCGTAGAGGTTGAAAGTCGCTGTCATATAGTTGTCACGGTCAACAATCGGCGCAGCACCATCGGTGTCAATCACCAAGAGCGCTGTATCGATGCTGCTGGGCATGAAGCTGGGCTCACTGGCACTGCCGCTGGCGGCAATCCGGCTGGTGTTGCGCTCTAGCACCTGAGAATCTTGCACTGCGCCGCTTGCACTGAGCATGCGCACCCACACGCGATGTGATGAATCTGGCGTGAGTTCGGTGACGGTATGCACCCATGTGGCGGTGGTGCTCGTGGTAGCCGTCAAACGGCGCGAGAGTTTGGCACTGCTTTGGCCCGCCTCCTGCACCCACACTTCATAGACTTGGGCCGCGCTTTGAGCTGCCCAATACACCGTGATATGCCCTTGGCCTTGCACTGCCTGCAAGGGCCAGCCGGTGTCCACTTGAGGTGCGGCTGCTGGCGTCGTGGCATCAGCGCCGCCACCGCCACCGCAACCCAGCATTGCCGCGCTGATCAAACAGGCAGCTAGCGATGCGATCCAGCGGCGGAACAGTTCCATGCCCGCAACATTACCACTGCCCCGTCTCCACGGCAATGGCGACTTCGCAGTCGCTAAAAATCTCTAGCTTGGCAATCTTCACCCGCACGCCCACCACGCCGGGCAATTGCATCAGGCGGCTGGCCACTTTGCCAATCAGACTTTCCAGTAAATTGATGTGCCGCTCGGTGCATTCGTCGATGATGATTTGGCGCACCTTGCGGTAGTCGAGCACGTGGTTGATCTCGTCGTCTGAGGGAGTTAAAGCTTGCGTGCCAAGATTCAGCTCAGCATCCACCTGAATCGGTTGAGGTTTGGTTTTCTCGCTCTCCAAAATGCCTAAATTCGCGTCGAAGCGCAGGCCGGTGAGTTGAAGGATTTGTGTGCCGCGAGGCGTGTTTTGGGTGTTAGGCATGGTATCGCTTTCAATTACATCAGCGAAAAATCGCGTTCAAATTTCATCAAATGCTGTCCGCCATCGACCAGCAGCGTCGTGCCAGTGATGGATTGATTATTCAGCGCAAACAGCACAGCCGCGCACACATCTTGCGGCGTGGAGCTGCGGCCCAGCGGCGAGAGCTTGTGCAGCGCTTGAAATTGTTCGTCACTGAGCATGTGGGAGGTCAGCGTGAGGCCGGGCGCTACGCCTACCACTCTGAGCTGAGGCGCGAGTGCAATGGCCAGCATGGTATTCGCTGCTTCTAAAGCAGCTTTAGACAGCGTGTAGCTCAAAAAATCGGGGTTTTGATTCCACAGCTTTTGATCGAGCAGGTTGACCACGCAGCCTGCTTTTTGCGTTGCCTTTGCATGCTCATGCAGTGCCTGCGAGAGCACGATAGCCGCGCCGGTGTTGCTGGCCAAGTGCTTTTGCAGCGCAGCGTAGCTAAAACTTTTCGCATCATCATGCTCAAACAATGCCGCGCTGTTGACCACCGCGTCCAGCCGGCCCATCTGCGCGATTACTTGCTGGCTCAAGCCACGCGTGGCGGCTTCATCGCTTAAATCTGCATGGAATTTTGAATGAAAACGGCCATTCCCCGGCATAGAATCTGCGCAGAGTGCTATTGTTTCAGTAGCATCTGCTTCTGAGCTGCGGTAATGCACCGCCACGCGCCAACCCGCCCGCGCGCAGGCCAGCGCAAGAGAGCGGCCCAAGCGCTTGCCAGCGCCGGTGACCAAAACAACTTTGTCTTCTGAGTTTTTTTCCATAGAGAGATGCGAGACAATCGCATTCGTGAATTCAATTCCTTCCAGTGTATCTGAGCAGCTTGCCTCGCACATCCATCGCCTCATTGCCCAGCAAGGCGGCTGGCTGCCGTTTGACTTGTTTATGCAAGCTGCGCTCTACACGCCGGGCTTGGGCTACTACACCAGTGGTTTGCAAAAGTTTGGCAAGATGCCCAGCTCGGGCAGTGATTTTGTGACCGCGCCTGAGCTTTCTGCTCTGTTTGGCCATTGTCTAGCGCGGCAAGTTGCGCAGGTTTTGCAGGTTTCGGGCACTGCCAACGTATATGAATTTGGCGCAGGTAGTGGCAAGTTGGCGCTACAAATAGCAGAGCATCTTACGCATATTTCATGCCGGCTAGAGCAGTATTTCATTGTAGAAATCTCCTCTGAGTTGCGCGCCCGCCAGCAAGAAACGCTCAAGGCCTTTGCAGGTCAGATCACTTGGCTGGATGCGCTGCCTGAAGTGATGCAAGGCGTTGTGATTGGCAATGAAGTGCTCGATGCGATGCCGGTGAAATTACTGCATCGCGTGCAAGGCCAGTGGCACGAACGGGGAGTCATCACATCTGGCGCAGGCTTTGATTGGCAAGATCGCCCCACCGATCTGCGCCCACCGCTTGAGATAGCCGGCAATCACGATTACCTCACCGAGATTCATCCTCAACCCGAGGCTTTTCTGCGCACCCTGGCGCAGCATCTGCACACAGGCGCGGCTTTCTTCATCGACTATGGCTTTCCAGAGGCCGAGTATTACCACCTGCAGCGCCACATGGGCACGGTGATGACGCATGCGCTGCACCAAAGCGGCACCGATCCACTACTCCGTGTGGGCAGCAAAGACATCACCGCTCATGTGAACTTCACGGGTTGCGCGCTGGCTGCGCAAGATGCGGGCCTGGATGTGCTGGGCTATTGCAGCCAAGGCCGCTTTTTGCTCAATTGCGGCTATTTGGAGTTGGCCGAAAAGCTGCCCGTACTCGCGCGCGGCGCGAGCGCCAAGCTGATCACCGAACACGAAATGGGCGAGCTGTTCAAGGTGCTGGCGCTGGGGAAAAGCTTAGACTTGGAGTTGATCGGCTTTTCTACGGGCGACCGCAGCCATACGCTTTGATTGTTATGAACACCACATTTCGCACAGAATCCATCGAACGCTCCGAACGCCCGTGGGGCTGGTATGAAACGGTCAGCGATGCAGCGTTTGGCAACACTGGTATGAAAATCAAGCGTATCGGCGTGCATCCGGACAAGCAAATCAGCCTGCAAAAGCACGGCTTAAGGGCCGAGCATTGGGTCGTGGTGCGCGGCACGGCCGTGGTGACGCTTGGGCAGCCTGATGGCAGCCTCCAAGAAATGACCCTCCAAGTCGGCCAGCATTGCGACATTGCCATCGGCCAGATTCATCGCTTGAGTAACCGCACCCATGAACCCGTCGAGCTTGTGGAAGTGCAACTGGGCAGCTATCTGGGTGAAGATGACATCACCCGCTTAGCTGATGATTTTGGCCGCGTGTAACTGCCATGAAGACCCTTTTTAAAGAGAAAACGGCTTCTGCCCGGCATAATACCTGCACAGAGTGCTATTATTTTAGTAGTTCGCAAACGCTCTGATCCATGCGCTGGCTTCTCATCACCATCCTTGCCCTCTTCCTGCTCAGCTGGCTCGCCCCCTTCCTGCGCCGCTTCGGTTTTGGCAAACTGCCCGGTGATTTCAGTTTCAAACTCCGTGACCGCGACATCAACATCCCGCTAGGCTCGACGATTGTGCTGAGTCTGCTGTTCTCCTTGATCAGCTATGTGATTTGAAGCGCCCTTTAGAATCAGCACATGAGTTCCTCCGATCATCCAAACAGCACAGAAGGCATGACCAAAATCACAGTCACGCAACTTCTGCCCATGGTGTATCAGGACGCACTGCAACCGGGTGTGAAGCAACTAGGCATCGCGTTGGAGTCAGTCCTGAGTCTCGTCCCCACGCTGATGTTGCCGTTCAAGTATGTGAGCGAGGCCGCAAAATTACGACTTTCCATGCGGCTTGACAAGCTGCGAGAAAGCCTTCAAGCCAAAGCTGCTGAAGATGTGTTCGCAATTGCACCAGAAATTGGCGTTCCAGTGATAGAGAAGCTTTTGCATGTACAAGACGAAAGCCTAGCCAGTCTCTATTTGCGGCTTTTGGAACAAGCAAGCGACAAAGATGGGCTGGCGTTTACGCATCCGAGCTTCCCTAATTTGATTGGAAATTTATCGCCAGATGAAGCCGCAATTTTGCAGATATTCTTTGACCCCGATGAGTACAACACATGGCCTGCGCTGTATTTCGGATTAGAAAATAACAGAAAGTCATCCATACACTTGCGAGGTCCATTGACAGGATGGGAGTTACTGGTGAAGCTAAAACAGCCCGATAGTATTCCCGCTTATGTAGAGAATATGCTTCGATGCGGGATTTTTGCTTTCAATCATGACACTATGTTTTCAAAAGAAAATACACGCGGTGATCACGTAGAACGCCTAGGCATTCGCTTGAAAGAGCTTTACTCTCCAGAATTTGGATCACCTATGCAAAAGGGAGTTGACATACAAGCCTCCTTTTTCGGTTTGATCGTCACAGAGTATGGCCGTATGTTCATCCGCGCCTGCGTCGTCCCTCAACCCGAATTACTCACTGGAGTTACTTTATGAGCCTATTGGCAGATCATCAAATCAGAGAAGCCGTCAAGAAGTACGGCATGATCGAACCGTTTGAGCCGCAGCAAGTGCGCGAGCGCGATGGTAAAAAAATTATCAGCTACGGCACCAGCAGCTATGGCTACGACATCCGCTGCGCTCCCGAGTTCAAGGTGTTCACCAATATCCACAGCACCGTCGTCGACCCGAAAAACTTCGATGAAAAAAGCTTTGTCGATTTTGAAGGAGACAGCTGCATCATCCCGCCCAACAGCTTCGCCCTGGCCCGCACAGTCGAATACTTCCGCATCCCACGCAACGTGCTCACTATCTGCCTTGGAAAGAGCACCTACGCCCGATGCGGCATTATCGTCAACGTCACCCCCTTCGAGCCCGAATGGGAAGGTTATGTGACTTTAGAATTTTCAAATACTACACCGCTGCCCGCCAAAATCTACGCAGGCGAAGGCTGTGCGCAGGTGTTGTTTTTTGAAGCCGATGAAGTGTGCGAAACCAGCTACAAAGATCGCGGCGGAAAGTATCAGGGGCAGGTGGGGGTGACGTTGCCGAAGGCTTGATTTGTTTTTTATCTAGGAGTTGTTATGGAAAAGCGTTTTACTTGTTCCGTCTTGCTTGCGTTAACTGTGTTGTGCACTAGTCTAACTACCAACGCGAAAGATAACTTTGGTTTTCCTGAGTTAAAAGTTGGATCTACTGCCAGCGAATTGAAAGTGTCTTTTGCTGACCCTGCGATTTGGGATGGCAAAAATATTGTTTCTGAAATGCGCTGTACACGACTCGGCGGAAAAGGCCCCGTTTCACCCGTGCTCAATATTGAATCTGTGCCTGAAGGCGCAACGAGCTTGATTGTTTTTTATGCAAATCCTGCGGCACGCGATAACCATGGACTAATTCGTTTTCGAAAAAATAAGGATGTTAATGGCTGGCAGATTCCAGCTATAAGATCACAAGCATCAGACAAACTCCCCAAAGGCATAGAACTGTTCGATGGTGGAAACTTAGCTGGCAAGGCATATGCTGCACCTTGTCCGACAGGTGGCAATTGGCAATATACCGTGACTGTTTATGCATTAAACGAGTCGGACAACGTACTAGCCGTGGGTAAGTTAGTTCTTGGCTGGGTATCGCCATGACGCTTGTCATTAATCCGCAGGCTTAGAAATTTTCATCATCAGCGTCATCCTCTGCACCGGTGACTCCTGAAATCCATAGTGCAGATAAAACTCCCGCGCACTCTCACTCAGTGCATGCACGAGCAAGGCGCGCACGCCTGCGTGGGCAGAGACCATTTGGGCTCGCTGCACTGCATCTTTGAGCATGGCGCTGCCGAGTTTTAAGCCTTGCGCGCGTTGGTCGATAGCCAAGCGGCCTAGCACCATGACGGGCACGGGATCTGGCATGCTGCGGCGCACATTACTTGTGGCGGTTTGGTGATTCACTGCGCCTGCTGCCAAAGCGTAGTAACCCATCACGCGATGATCTGAATCCAACACGACGAAGCAGCGGCTTGCGCCGCTGGCTTGATTGGCCAAGGCGCGACGTTTGAGCCATTCGTCTAAGCTGGGCTCACGGCAAGCAAATTCATCTAAACGGTGAGTGGCGGCTAGTGGCTGGGGTGCGCTGAATGGCAGGCTGATAGACGAGGCCATGGGTGCACTTCAGGCCCACGGCGCTTTGACTGTCATCAATCGATCAAAGCCGGGGTTAGGAGTAGAAGATGCAGGCGCATCAAGCATTGCATTGAATTGTGCGAACTGTTTGTCATCGAGATTGAAAAAAACTTGGTCGAGCAGCACAGCTTGCGCGCGCTCGCATGCGGCCTCCAGCATGAAATCGGAGCGATTTTTGCCGAGCATCGTGGCCGCGTAATCAATCAAATCGCGTTGCTGGGGCAAGGCGCGCAGGTTGATGGCGGCGGCTCGGTTCTGTGGTGCTGTGGCTGCGTGCATGGAAAACCTATAGTGCTGAAGAGATACACAATTATAATTTAACGTATATCCACTGTCAATACAAATTTATTTAATTGCACCAGTGATAGTCACTCTCCCGCTGTTGTTTGATCGCCAAAATCAACACCTCATCATCGGGCCTGATCTCAAACAAAGCCAGATAACCTGAGCACCCAAAATTGATGATGAGTTCTCGGAGTTGAACGCCCTCTATGCTGGCAGCTTTGCGGCAACTATGCGGCGTGATTTCTAGGATGGTGAAGCTGTCATAGATGTGTTCAAGCGCCTTATCTGCGGACTCGGGGGCTGCTTCGGCGAGAAAACGATACAAGCGCTCAAGATCGTCCTGCGCTATTGGATGCAACACATAGCTGTAGCGCTTCATGCGGCGGCGTTACCGCGTTGGGCGTAATTCTGCTTGACTCTTTCCGCTATTGCTATGAGCCGTGCATAGCTTTGCGCTGAACTGATGGTGGGTTCGCCTGCATCAACACGCTTGGAAGCTGCAATCGCTCTTGCATGAAACGCGTCATCTTCATTGCGCCGCTTGGCTCTCTCCAACACACTTTCCTCAATGAAGGTGGAGAGTGTTTCGCCCTGGCGCAGGACTGATTCGACTAAGGCGCGAGTTTCTGGCGTGGTGCGAACGACGGGAAAGGTGGCAGTACGCATGATGGATTCCTTGAAATTGCATTGCAATTGTAATGCACCATGAATCACCAAGTGCAGACCAACTACACCGCTGATTCACGCCGTAAGAGCTTTACTGGTGCTTAAAGGCCGCTGGGCGCTTGTTCACAAAGGCATCCATGCCTTCTTTTTGGTCTGCCGTGGCAAACAAAGCATGAAACAAGCGGCGCTCAAACATCACGCCGTCAGCCAGCCCGCTTTCAAAGGCGCGGTTCACGCTCTCTTTGGCGGCCATGGTGGCGATTTGGCTGTAGCCACAAATCATGTTAGCAGCGGCCAGCACTTCGTCTTGCAAACTTGCCAGAGGTACAACGCGGCTCACCAAACCTGCGCGCTCAGCCTCGGTGGCATCCATCATGCGCCCGGTAAGCGCCAAATCCATGGCCTTGGCCTTGCCCACCGCGCGCGGCAGGCGCTGCGTGCCGCCCGCGCCGGGGATGATGCCCAGCTTGATCTCGGGCTGCCCGAATTTGGCGTTATCCGCCGCAATGATGAAGTCGCACATCATCGCCAGCTCGCAGCCGCCACCCAAGGCAAAGCCGCTCACGGCTGCAATCACGGGCTTGCGAATGCTGCGAATGGTTTCCCAATTCTTGGTAATGTAGTCGCCCTTGTACACATCAGCAAAGCTGTAAGTGGCCATCGCGCCAATATCTGCGCCAGCGGCAAAGGCTTTTTCGCTGCCGGTGATGATCATGCAGCCGATTGATTCATCGGCATCAAACGCCTTGAGCGCTTGGCCCAGCTCGTCCATGAGCTGGCCGTTCAAGGCGTTGAGTTGTTTGGGGCGGTTCAGCGTGATCTTGCCAACTGAGCCGATAGTTTCAGTGAGGAGGAGTTCGTAGGTCATGGGGTGATGATAACTTTGCTTGGATGCTTTGTCAGGCGGTGGTGGTATTGCTGTTTGTGCAATTGATCTCGTTGCTGCTGATTTGATAGCAATCCACGCAGCATTCTTCCCGGCTAGTGGGCTGTTTTGCTTGGCGGATTCAAGTACGAAGTGCGTCAGTGGGTAGTTTAATCGCAGTCATTGGCAGCCCATAGAACACCTCATGAGGTGTTTTGTAGCCCAAGCACTTG
>JAYVJQ010000480.1:0-3164 GCA_043769055.1 Allobrachymonas sp. | reverse complement strand
CAAGGTTTCTTCGGGCTAAAGATAAGGCTCGCAGCAAGCTGTGCCTGTAGCAGCCGCCTGTGATGATGCTGTCCCACGCAGCGAAATAAAGGGGGAGCGCCAGCCGAAGGCCAGCGCGGAGGACATTCGCGTAGTGGGGCAGCGTCAGTGCAGGCGGTTGCCGCAGAACCCAAGCGCGCTAAGATAGAGAAATTGACCAACAAACAGGAGACAAACATGGCAAAAGACTTCTCACTGATGGAAGACAGCAACACGTCATCCAACCCCAGCATTCACAGCATCAGCCAACCAGAGCGGCGCGTGTTTTTAGGTGCAGGCGCGGCGGCCTTGCTCGGCACAGTGTTGCCTGCTTGTGCGCAAATGCCCGTTGCAGCTGTAGCAGCATTGAGCTTCAAAAACATTCCCATTGGCGTGGGCGACAAAGTCGCTGTGCCCGAGGGCTATGTGGCCAAAGCGCTGGCCGCTTGGGGTGAGCCAATTGGCATCGCGGGCAATATGCCGGCTTTCAAAATGGATGGCAGCAATAGCGCTGCCGAACAAACCGTGCAAATGGGCATGCACCACGATGGCATCCATTTCTACAGTCTAGAAGCCAGCAAGCGCGGCCTCTTGGTGATGAACCACGAATACACCGACGATGGCCTCCTGCATGTGGGCGGTATGGAAGGCTGGACGGCAGAAAAAGTGCGCAAAGCGCAAGCCGCGCATGGGATTAGCGTTGTAGAAGTGGCCGACGATGGCAAAGACTGGGCCATGGTGCGCCCCAGCCGCTATGCAAGGCGCTTCACAGCCAACACGCCCTTTGCCATAGGCGGGCCATGCAAAGGCCACGCGATGATGAAGACCGCAGCCGACCCGCGCGGCGAAATTATTCTTGGCACGCTGAATAACTGCGCCAGCGGCAAAACACCTTGGGGCACTTACCTTTCTGGCGAAGAAAACTTTGCCTTCTACTTTGGCAATGCCAACGATCAAGATGCGCACCAACGCCGCTGGGGCCTGCGCAAGCAAGGCTTCTACGGCTGGCCCGAGCATGACGCGCGCTTTGATATCAGCAAAACGCCCAACGAACCCAATCGCTTTGGCTGGGTGGTCGAAGTTGACCCAATGGACCCCACCAGCACACCCGTCAAGCGCACGGCTCTAGGCCGCGCCGCGCACGAAGGCGCTTGGGTGGCGGTGACGAAGGATGGCCGCGCCGTGGTCTACAGCGGTGAAGATGCCCGCAATGAATACATCTACAAATTCGTGAGCCGCGACAAGATCAAGCCGGCTGGCGGTGGTCTCACACAAGCTCAGGCCAACCGCGACTTGCTCGATCACGGCACGCTCTACGTAGCCAAATTCAACGCAGATGGCAAAGGCCAATGGCTACCGATGATTGCTGGCCAGGGTCCACTCACTGCGGCCAACGGCTTCTCAGATCAAGGCGAAGTACTCATCAAAACCCGCCAGGCCAGCGATGCGCTGGGCGCAACCAAAATGGATCGCCCCGAGTGGCTGGCCATTGACGAGAAAACGGGCTGGGTGTATTGCACTCTCACCAACAACTCCACACGCGGCACGGCCAACGGCATCCCAGTCGATGCCGCCAACCCGCGCGCCAACAACGCGCATGGTCACATCATTCGCTGGAAGGATACAGGCGATTTTGATGGTGCAACGTTTGAGTGGAATCACTTGGTGCTTGCAGGCGACCCGGCGCAAAGCCGTGCAGAGGCCAAAGGCAATATCAAAGGCGATATTTTTGGCTGCGCCGATGGCATTATGTTTGACCCACTCGGTACGCTGTGGATCCAAACCGATGCGCACGCGAGCCAAATGTACAAAGGAGAATTTACCAACATTGGCAACAACCAAATGCTCGCCTACGATGGCGCGACCGGCCAATTCAAGCGCTTCTTCACCGGCCCCACCAATAGCGAAGTCACAGGCGCAGCTTGGACACCCGATGGAAAAACCGTCTTCGTCAACATCCAACACCCCGGCGAGACCGCTGGCGATCGCTCAGACCCCAAAGAGCCGAGCAAAATTTCCAACTGGCCAGATTACGCGGCGGGCGGGCGGCCCAGATCAGCAACGGTGGCGATTCGTAAAACGGATGGTGGGGTGATTGGAAGTTAGAAATCCTAAATACCGGACGCAGAGGCCGCAAAGGTTACGCAGAAGAAATACCAAAAGAAGTCAATAAAAAATACTTTTGAGAAGATCAAATCAGTTTCTTCTTTTTGGATTCTTTCTGCGTCTTCTGCGCAATCTTTGCGTCTTCTGCGTCCGGCTGTTCGGCTTTCAAGACTGCCGCGTATGCGATGCCCGGTGGCGCGTAACTGACGCATCTCGCAGAGCCGCATGCTTGGTGGTGCGGGCACTCATGCGCTTGCGCCACATTTTGAAAGAGCTGGCTTTCATCTCGCATCGCATCAGGCGCACGACTGCGGATTCGTTTAAACCGAACTGCACTTCAATCGCCTCAAAGGGCGTGCGATCTTCCCAGGCCATCTCGATGATGCGGGAAATATCGGCAGCAGACAATTCTTGGTTCATGTCAAGAAAGTTGTCTGCTGCAACTCATGCAATCGACTTTAAGCCTTTTTCGTCCAAGCGCTGCACCATGCTTTTGGAGCAACAGCCTTACCGGCAAACAAAGCGCATTTGCCCTCTGTCGCCTTGGCATCACCTACCCACAGTGCGCAGTTGGCGCAGTTTTGTTCTTTGGCGTACTTGGGGTATTTTTTGGTGTCGGTTATGCTGCCGTCGGTTTTGTAGCCGAGCGCGACTGCGTTGGCATCGGTGTCTTTAACCAGCTCTAACTTTTGTGCAAAGGCGGCTTGGCCTGCCAGCAAAGTAGCGCCGGCGGTGGTGGAGTGAATGATGAAGGTACGACGTTGGCTGTTCATGATGGCTACGTGTTTAAGTTTGCAAAATAGCAACCTAGATTTTACCATTGAGAATATTTCACAACTGATTGGTTTTTTTACTACCGCATCGCACAAGGTGATTGCGCCTGCCGCAAAATCGCAGCACATGACAACAACACAAGCTTTCGATCCACAAGCCGCAGGTATTCCCGCGCATCTGCAAGAGTTTGCGCCCAGCTACGGGGCAGCCATGCAGCGTGTGGCTGCGCTCTCGCCAAGCAACTATGCCCGCAGCCGCAATGCGCT
>JAYVJQ010000479.1:0-3637 GCA_043769055.1 Allobrachymonas sp. | reverse complement strand
TGCCGCTGGCCAATGCAACGAACTCGTCGCTTTTGGTGCGCGCTCATTCACGATCTGGGATGCAGATAACTTGGGCTTGGTCTGGGATTCAGGCGATCAATTTGAGCAACGCACAGCGCTACTCAACCCCACCATCACCTTCAATGCCAGCAACGACAACAACACCTTCGACAACCGCAGCCCTGCGAAGGGTCCAGAGCCAGAAAGCGTCGTCACCTCCAAATTCGGCACCAAGACTTTTGCTTTTGTGGGCCTAGAGCGCGTAGGCGGTGTGATGGTGTATGACGTGAGCAACCCAACAGCGCCTGTTTATGTCACCTATCTGAACACGCGCACTGGAGCGACAGGCACAACAGCCGCCGGAGATCGCGGACCAGAAGGCTTGCTCATCATCAAAGCAGCCGATTCGCCCAACGGCAAACCGCTCCTCATCGTCTCCAACGAAACCAGCGGAACAACCGCCGTGTTTCAACTGAACTTGCAATATTGATCTATGCATTGATCGATTTCACGCCACACCACAAACAAGCTGCTTCGGCAGCTTGTTTGCTTTGTGACTGTCATCAATTATTCATCAAACAGCCACATCCTTGACATACAAAAGCACCATCATTCGCTCGTTGTTGATTGTTTAACTTCATAGATTTTTTATTTGCTTGGAGCACATAATGGCTAAAGATTTCTCTCAGATGGAAGACTCCAATACGTCTTCCAACCCCACGATTCACCAGGTATCTGATCCAGCACGCCGCATGATGCTGCGCGGTGGATTGGGCTTGGCAGCAGGTGGTATTTTTGGTGGCTTGGCCGGTTGCGCCACCGGCGGTATGGCGCAGGCGAACAATGCGCCCTTGGTTGGTTTCAAAAGCGTGCCGATCTCCATCAAAGATGGCATCACCGTGCCTGAGGGTTATGCAGCGCAGGTGATGGCGCCTTGGGGTGATCCGATTGGCATCGCTGGCAACATGCCCGCCTTCAAATCGGATGCCAGCAATACCGCCGCTGAGCAAGAGGCGCAAATTGGTATGCACCATGATGGCATTCATTTCTATCCACTCGGCCAAGGCGAAGCACGCAACAAAAACGGTCTGCTCGTGATGAACCACGAATACACCGACGATGGTTTGTTGCATGCCGATGGCATGAAAACTTGGAGTGCAGAGAAGGTTAAAAAGGCGCAAGCTGCGCATGGCGTGACCGTGATCGAAGTGCGCGAGACGGCAGGCACTTGGGAAGTGATCCGCCCTTCTCGCTTTGCCCGCCGCTTCACAGGCAACACACCGATGACGATTGCCGGCCCAGCAGCCGGCCACGCCATGATGAAGACCGCAGCAGATGCAGCCGGCACGCGCGCCTTGGGCACGCTCAACAACTGCGGCAGCGGCATCACGCCCTGGGGCACGTACCTCACCTGCGAAGAAAACTTCATCGGCTACTTCAGCGGCGGCGACACGCTCTCCGCTCATGAGCGCCGTTGGGGCATGCGCAAGAGTGGCTGGGGCTACCGCTGGCATGAGCATGATGAGCGCTTTGATGCGGTGAAACATCCCAACGAAGCCAATCGTTTTGGCTGGATCGTAGAGATTGATCCGATGGACCCCACCAGCACGCCGATCAAGCGCACTGCGATGGGCCGCGCAGCGCACGAGGGCGCGACAGTTGCAGTGACGAAAGATGGCTATGCCGTGGTCTATTCCGGTGAAGATGCTCGCTTTGAATACATCTACAAATTCGTCAGTCAAAACAAAATTCGTCCAGCAACAGCCACGCAAACCGCTGCGCAGGTCAACCGCAATTTGCTTGACGACGGTATTTTGTATGTCGCCAAATTCAATGCCGATGGCACTGGCGAATGGCTGCCACTCATTCACGGCATTGGCAAGCTCAACGCAGCCAACGATTTCAAAGACCAAGGCGAAGTCGTTATCAAAACCCGCCAAGCTTCTGACCTGCTCGGTGCCACCAAGATGGATCGCCCCGAGTGGATCGACATTGACAAGCAGGGCTGGGTGTATTGCACCTTGACGAACAACAGTAATCGCGGCACAGCCAACAATCCCGCTGTAGATGCTGCAAACCCTCGTGCCAACAACACGATGGGCAACATCATCCGCTGGAAAGAAGCTGGCGATTTTGATGCCGACACCTTCCGTTGGAATCATTTCGTTATGGCGGGTGATCCACAAAACACGCGCGCAGATGCCAAAGGCAACATTAAAGGCGATATCTTTTCCTGCCCCGATGGCTTGTGGACAGATTCGCGCGGTGTGCTCTGGATTCAAACCGACATGAGTACTTCTGCCATGGGCAAAGGCGATTTGGTGAACATGGGCAACAACATGATGCTCGCGGCTGATGTGACCACAGGCGAAATCCGCCGCTTCCTCACAGGCCCTGCGGGCTGCGAAATCACGGGCGCGACGCAAACCCCCGATGGCAAAACCATGTTCATCAACATTCAGCACCCCGGCGAGAGCCCCAGCGAGAAAAGCGATCCGGATGCGGTCACCAAAATCTCCAGCTGGCCGTTCAACAACCGCCCGCGCTCGGCCACAGTGGCGATTCGCCGCAAAGATGCTGGCGTGGTTGGCACCTAAGTGCAGAGCCCTCCCGTGCGAGGGCTTTTTTTTCGTTTGAGAAGTTCAGGTATCCAACACAACATGAGAGGACTTGCATCATGAAAGACATTCCAGTTCCCACGCTTGCCTTATCGCCCACCCGTTTGCCACGGGGGTCACTTCATCCAACGCTACCAACTTCTGATGGCCAAGTGGAAACAGGCCAGGCTGCACAAAAAGCACAACTCAACGTATTCTGGGCGCAGCATTTAGATGAAGTGCGCGCAGCCCAGCGCCTGCGGCATGATATTTTTGCAGGCGAGATGGGTGCAAGCTTGAACTCAGCCTTGGATGGTCATGATCTGGACCGCTTCGATGATTTTTGCGAGCATCTGCTGGTGCGCGATGAATCCACGGGCCAAACAGTGGGTACTTATCGCTTGCTCACGCCCGTGCAGGCGCAGCGCGCTGGTGGTCTGTACACAGAAACTGAATTCGATATCCGTGCACTTGAATCGCAGAGGCCCAGCATGGTCGAATTAGGCCGCAGCTGCGTGCATGCCGACTATCGCAATGGCGCTGTGATCATGGCGCTGTGGGGTGCGCTCGCGCAGTTCATGATGCGCAACAAACTCTCCACTATGGTTGGCTGCGCCAGCATCCCCATGCTGCACCAAGGCCGCATCAGCGGCGATGCGGCCGCCAGCATTTGGCGCCAAGTCTCGCAAACGCAGATGGCCGACTCGGCATGGCATGTGCAGCCGCACACGCCGCTGCCGATTGCCCAATTCAATAACACGCTCGATGTTGAGCCCCCTGCTCTGATCAAAGGCTACCTGCGCTTAGGTGCCCGCGTGCTCGGCGCGCCTGCATGGGATCCCGATTTCAATACCGCCGATCTACCGATGCTGCTGCGCATCGATGAGCTGCCACCACGCTATCGCAAGCATTTCTTGGGCGCTTGAGCTGAATACTATTAATTTAGGCTATGTCATCGTTAATTATTGGTATAAACTAAAGCCATATAAATCAACGAGTTAGGAGATGCCATGAAACGCGAAGACTTCCAAGCGCTGGCT
>JAYVJQ010000478.1:0-3381 GCA_043769055.1 Allobrachymonas sp. | reverse complement strand
GCAGGCCGCAGGTAATCCACCCGCAGATCAATCGTGCCAAGCTTGGCAAAGCGCTTGAGGCGTTCAGCCGCAGGCTCTTCATGATGCTGCGCCCCTATCGCGCACATCACGGCCAAGCCGCCCATCGCATCAAGGCAAGCGCTGATCACGCCGCCATGCACACGGTTGTAAGCATAGTGCCCCACCAAAGAAGGCTTCATCAATATATGCGCCATGCAATTGAGCGGCGCAAGCGCATCAATCTTCAATCCCAGCGTTTGGTTGAAGACAATTTTTTCTTCAAAAATCTCCCGCGTCCCTACGCAAAAAGCTTCATCGAGCGTGATGGTGGAGAGATCGAGTTTTTTAATCATGAGACGGCGTGCAGAGTCAATCATCAAGCAAAAACAACATTGACTTGACCTAAGCTGCGCGCAGAGGATCTGCGGCGCATAGGTTTGACGACGATATCTACATCGCGCCCTAAACGAGCCAAGCATTCGAGCATTTTGGCTTCGCTAATGCCACGAAATTGCCCACGCAGCAACATAGACACTTTGGGTTGCGGCATGGCCAGCACGATAGCCGCTTGACTTTGCGTGAGGCTCTGACGCTTGAGGATGTCTGCAATTTTGCTTGCCAGCTTGGCTTTCACCAGCATTTCTTGCGCATCTGCTAAACCTAAGTCTGCATACACATTGCCGCTGCCTTGTTCAATCGAGATAGCACTCATGATGAGTTTCCTTGGGGTTTATCACTGGCTGCGTGATGCTGCATGCGCAAGCGCAGCAGCCAAGCGCTCACGAATCATGTCCATATCGGGCTTGGGTGTGGCAATGCCCGATGTGGATTTCTTTTGGAAGCAATGCAGTACATATACAGCCGACTTGATCCGAACAGTGTAGACCGCTCGGAAGGTACTACCCGCTTCACTTTCGACGACTTCTAAGACACCCGCAGAACCAAAGCCTTTGAGCACTTTGGCTTGCTCGTGATTACTGCCTGTTTGTGCAAGGTGCAAAGCATAGCCAAAAGTGTCTTGCACTGCATCTGGCATCGCCAACAAATCTTTTTTACTCGAACCAACCCAAAGTAGTGGTTTAGGGTCGCTGGAGTTTTGCATTCGCAAATTATATCCATACAGGTCTAAACTGTGAAATACTCAGAATCTGTAATGGCGCAATTCCGATCACACCGTCGAGAAATCCGGCAAGCGCCGCTCCATGAAAGCGGTGAAGGCTTCTTTCGCTGCGGGCTCTTGCAGCATGCGGCCAAAGCTTGCGCCCTCTTCTGCCATACGCTCGGTGATTTGTGCGCTGCTGGTTTTCTTGAGCAGGCGTTTGGTTTCGATCAGGCTGGTGATGGGTTTGGCGGCGAGCTTTTGCGCCCACTGCATGGCCACGCGCGTGGCCTCGGATGGCGGGACGACGCGGTTGACCAAGCCGATTTCTAGCGCGGCTTCAGCTTGGAATGGCTCGCCAAGCAGCAGCGCTTCGGCTGCGCGGTGGTAGCCCATGAGCTGGGGCACGAGCAAGCTGCTAGCCGCTTCGGGGCAGAGGCCGAGGTTGACGAAGGGCATGGAGAAGGCGGCGTTGTCGCCCGCTATCACCAAGTCGCAATGCAAGAGCAGGGTGGTGCCGATGCCAACGGCCGGGCCGCATACGGCTGCCACGATGGGCTTGGGGAACTGTGAAATTTGCGCGAGAAATTGGAAGACAGGGCTGTTGCCGCCGACTGGCGGGCTGTTCAAGAACTCGCCCAGATCATTGCCGGCAGAAAAAATCGCTTCATGGCCTTGGAAGACAACCACGCGAATCGCAGCATCGTCTTTGGCTGCGGCGAGTGCATCAGCGAGTTGCTGATACATCGCGGCCGTGATGGAATTTTTCTTCTCAAAGCGATTGAAGGTCAGCGTGAGGATGCTGCCTTCAACATGGCTGAGGATTTCTTGAGACATGGTGAATGCTCCTAAATTTATAGCTAACTTTCTATATTTTATGCCGGTTATCTGGCATTTTTTGTCTCCGAGGAGACGAAGGCCTGAGAATTTGGGGTCAGAGCACAATTTCGTATTGGCTCTTTATCGCTCCGGATAGGTTGCCGTCGTGAATTGTGATCTGACCCCAAATTCTCAGGCCTTCTTGCAGCAATCTTAATTACATGCGCTCGAAGATGCCTGCCGCGCCCTGCCCCATGCCCACGCACATCGTGACCATCGCGTATTTGCCTTGAATGCGCTGCAAGCCGTGCACAGCAGTAGCCGAGCGAATCGCACCAGTTGCGCCGAGTGGATGGCCGAGCGCAATCGCGCCGCCGAGTGGATTGATTTTGCTGGCATCCAAGCCAAGCGTGTTGATCACGGCGAGTGATTGCGCGGCAAATGCCTCGTTGAGCTCAAACCAATCGATGTCATCCTGCTTCAAGCCTGCATATTTGAGCGCAGCGGGAATGGCTTCAATCGGGCCGATACCCATGATGTGCGGTGGCACGCCGCGCGAGGCGTAGCTCACAAACTTGGCGATGGGCTTCAGGTTGTAGCGCTTGAGGGCTGCTTCGCTCACCAAGATCAATGCGCCCGCACCATCCGAGGTTTGCGAGCTGTTGCCGGCCGTCACAGAGCCGCGCGCTGAGAATGCGGGCCTGAGTTTGGCCAGACCTTCGAGGGACGTATCAGGCCGTGCACCTTCATCCAGATTGACCATGCGCGTTTGCTGCGAGGTTTCTCCGCTTTCCAAATTCACGCTGCGCTCAATCACTTCAATCGGCGTCATCTCCGCTGAAAAATACCCAGCTTTCATGGCAGCAACTGCCTTCGCATGGCTCTTCACGGCAAATTCGTCTTGGCTTTCGCGCGAAATTTTCCATTGCGTGGCCACTTTCTCAGCCGTCATGCCCATGCCGTAAGCAATTCCGTAATTCTCGACATTGTCCGTGTCCGCAAAAATCGCAGGCGAGAGCGAAGGCGCATTACCACTCATCGGCACCATGCTCATGCTCTGCACGCCTGCGCCGATCATCACATCAGCCTCACCCACGCGAATCGCATTCGCTGCCATTGCTACTGCCGACAAACCTGCCGCGCAGAAACGATCGACGGTGATGCCTGCCACGCTCTTTGGAAAGCCTGCGAGCACAGCAGCCACGCGCGCCACGTTCAGGCCCTGCTGGCCTTCAGGAATCGCGCAACCGGCCACGATGTCTTCAATCGCTGCGGGGTCCAAATTGGGCACTTGCGAGATGGCATTGCGCAGCACAGCAGCCAGCAGATCATCGGGGCGCGTGTTACGGAAAAAACCGCGATGCGATTTGCCAATCGGCGAGCGCGTGGCGGCAACGATGTAGGCTTCTTGGATTTGCTTGCTCATGGTGAGTCCTTATGCTTTTTCAAGCTTTTGCAGTTTC
>JAYVJQ010000477.1:0-9650 GCA_043769055.1 Allobrachymonas sp. | reverse complement strand
TGCCGCTGTGCTGAAGGCTTGCCATGCGCTTCAAGTTCCAGTTGTTGCGCGCGGCGCGGGCACGGGGCTCTCTGGTGGCGCGATGCCGCATGAGCTGGGCGTGACTTTGTCTCTGGCGAAATTCAACAAGATTTTGAAGATTGACAAATACAGTCGCACGGCCGTCGTGCAATGCGGCGTGCGCAATTTGGCCATCAGTGAAGCGGTGGCGCAGCATGGCCTGTACTACGCGCCTGATCCGAGCAGCCAAATTGCGTGCACGATTGGCGGCAATGTGGCGGAAAATTCTGGCGGCGTGCATTGCTTGAAATACGGCTTAACTTTGCACAACGTCATGAAGGTTAAAGGCTTCACGGTTGAAGGTGAGCCGGTCGAATTTGGTTCTGATGCGCTGGACACTTCAGGCTTGGATCTGCTCCCACTCATCGTCGGCTCCGAAGGCATGCTGGCGATCACCACCGAAGTGACGGTGAAGCTCACACCCAAGCCGCAGCTGGCGCGTTGCATCATGGCCAGCTTCGATGATTTGCGCAAAGCCGGCGACGCCGTCGCGGCTGTGATTGCTGCCGGCATCATCCCCGCCGGCTTGGAGATGATGGACAAACCCATGACGGCGGCGGTAGAAGACTTCGTACATGCAGGCTACGATTTGAATGCCGAGGCGATTTTGCTCTGCGAGTCTGACGGCACGCCAGAGGAAGTTGAAGAGGAAATTGGCCGGATGGCCGGCGTGTTATCTGCCTCGGGTGCTACAAAAATTGCAGTAAGCAATAACGAGGCGGAGCGCCTCAAATTCTGGAGTGGCCGCAAAAACGCCTTTCCTGCCAGCGGCCGCATGAGCCCCGATTACATGTGCATGGACAGCACGATTCCCCGCAAGCGCCTCGCTGATATTCTGCTGGCGATCGCCGAGATGGAAAAGAAATACCAACTGCGCTGCGCCAACGTCTTCCACGCCGGCGATGGCAATTTGCATCCGCTGATTTTGTTTGACGCGAATGATGCAGACCAACTGCGCCGCTGCGAACTCTTCGGCGCAGAGATTTTAGAAACCAGCGTGGCCATGGGCGGCACGGTGACGGGCGAGCATGGTGTGGGCGTGGAAAAGCTTAATTCCATGTGCGTTCAATTCTCAGCTGCGGAAAATGAGCAGATGTTTGGCGTGAAGCGAGCGTTCGATCCGAGCGGCTTGCTCAATCCGGGCAAGGTGATTCCCACGCTCAATCGCTGCGCGGAATATGGCCGTGAGCTGGTGCGTGCTGGGAAAGTCAAGCACCCCGATTTACCGAGGTTTTAGTTGTTGCGCTCAACGAGTCGTAGGAATCGCCAGCGCTGACGCTATCCCACTGCGCGAATGTCCTCCGGCTGGCGCTCCGCGCGTGCCTCCCCCTTTATTTCGCTACGTGGGACAGCATCATCACTGGTGATTTTTTCAAAGTATTCGGCGCTTTCATACTTCGTCATCCTATGGAGAACTTACCTGCTGATCACGCATATATGCAAACTCAGCCGATATAAAACGCTGAACCGCCATGACCGAAGATAGCTCTGCCGTGCGTTTGTGGCACACCATATAAATGTGACCCACGAATGTCGGGTCGATTTGCAAAGGCAAAGCCTTCAGTGAGTGCATTTGCGCATAGCGGTGCTGTGCGGCGGGCATCAACATAACGCCCGCACCTGCTCGGCAGGCGGCAAATTGCACGTTGTAATCGTCGGATGTGAATGCTGGTTTGAAGTTTGGAACAAGGGCATGCAAGGTCTTATTGGATCGAACCTCGTCATACGGTGCGGCCCAACAAATCCAGTCCAAATCTTTGGCGGTGTAGTTTGCAGGCAGGCTTTGCTGATAAGCCTCGCTGGCATAAGCTTTGATAGGCGCACTGATCTGGTCGAGGCAAATAAGATCCGGGTCTTGCGGGGCAATGGTTCGCAGGGATATATCGGCCTCGCCACGGGCTAGGTTCAGCACACGCACGCCTGATAACAGCTCGATGTGCAGACCCGGATGCGCGCGGCGAATATCAGCCACCATGGGAGCTACAAAGCCATAGGCGGCAACGGGTGGCGCGGCAATGCGCACTGTGCCCTGCATACTTTGACCTTGTTGCAAAGTGGCCTCTGCCGCCCATTCGGCCATGTGCTGTGCCGAAGGCAGTAGGCGCAGGCCCAGTGGGGTCATGCTGACCCCCTGGCTTGCACGCGTGAACAAAGGTGCGCCTAAAAGGCCTTCCAACTCAGCGATACGGCGGCTCAAAGTGGGCTGCCCTAGCTTCAATTTGCGTGCGGCTGCGCTTAGGCTGCCTTGTTCGGCCACGCAAAGAAAAAGTCGCAAATCATCCCAAGGAATATTCATACGAGTCGCTCAATTCATAGAGTTATTGCTTCGCCCGATGATGTACTAACCGTTCGCCCTGAGGTATCGAAGGGCTCGCGAGGGCTTCGATACCTCAGCCCGAACGGCAACTTCAGACTTCATCGTGCCGGATCAATAACATTAAAGCATGGCCATCCAAAAATGGATGTTGTCATCGAAATTTAGTCAATTGCTATTTGATTTTGGGGTATCAATAATAGCGCCGTTGCGATCAATTCGATAACTTCCAACGCCTTACTTTCAACGAACAGGAGAACATATGAAACACATCAAAAGCATCATCTGCGCAAGCTTTGTGGCGGCATCACTGGCCGGTTGCGGGGGCGGGGGTGGTTCAACCAGCAGTAATTCAGTGGGTTTTACCTCTGTCGTGTCTTTTGGGGACAGCTTGAGCGATCCCGGTGCCTACGCTGTGGGCACAGTGGCAGCAGTTGGCGGTGGGCGCTACACGGTCAATTCAGGTACGGCTACACCTACAAAAATCTGGCTCGATTTCTTATCTGCACAGCTAGCTTTGCCAGCGCCTTGCGCAGCAGTCAAAGGACTGGATGGCTTCGCTGCACAAGGTTTTTCTGTGCCACCCATCAGCCAAGCAAGTTGCACCAACTATGCGCAAGGCGGATCGCGCGTGACGCATCCGATTGGCCCTGGCAACAAAAATATCCCGGCCAGCGCAGCGCTTGGACAGCTCACCTATCCCCTGACCACCCAAGTTGCAGATCATCTTGGCCGTAACGCTGGCGCATTCAATCCCAAAGCATTGGTCACTGTGATGGCGGGCGGCAATGACATTTTTATACAAGGCGCAGTAGCCACAGCCGCAGCCACGATGGCTGCCGCACCGACCGCCTCCAATATTGCAGCATTCACCGCCACGGCGACTAACTTTGGCGGCTGGTCATCCGCAGAGCAATTAGCCGTATTGACGGCAACTTCGCCTGCTGCCGGGCAAGCTGCTTTGCAAGCCGGTTTGCTGGCCAATATGGCCATGGCGGGAGCTGAGCAGGCCAATTTGATCAAAACTCAAATCGTCGCTAGAGGTGCCAAATACGTGCTGGTCATCAATCTGCCCAATGCCGGAGCAACACCTATGGGATTTGCTGGCGGCCCGCAAACCGCTGCACTTTTAACTGCCATGGCGCAAGCCTTCAATCAGACACTCGCTGCCGGCTTGGCTGGCACACCACGAGTAGTGCTGGCTGATGCATTCACTGCCAGCACCGATCAGTACAACAACCCCAGCGCCTACGGTCTGAGCAATGTGACGACGCCTAGTTGCAAAACTGATGCGAGCAATATTCTAGGTGGCGTGTCTTTGGTGTGTAGCCCTGCCAATGTGATCGCTGGTGATCTTTCCCGCTACGGTTTCGCCGACGATGTGCATCCTGCGCCTTACGGGCATCAATTACTTGCTCAATTCGCTGCCAAAGCGCTGGCTGTTGCTGGTTGGCTCTAAGTAGCGAGCCAGTAAACTGGTCGGCGGTCAAGGCGGTCAAGCGGCTTCGTCTTGATCCTGTGCATCGTTGCATTACCGACTAGTCTAAATACTTTCTTTTTTTCATATCGATTTGCATCAAGCCATCTATTTTTACCTCGAAAACATGACGCTAGAACGATCACTCAACCAACGCGATCATCTCGATGATTTCCAAGTACTTACGCTGACCCTGCTGGGTAAAACCAAGAAAGTGTATGTAGCTGGATCAGGCCCGGCCGTGATCGTGATGGCAGAAATGCCTGGAATCAGCCCGCATGTTGCGCGTTTTGCACGGTGGGTGAGAGATGCTGGTTTTACTGTGTACATGCCCCACCTGTTTGGTGACGATGGTGCCGTGCCCAATCCGCTCAGTTCAATTGCAACGATAGCTCGCGCTTGTATCAGTGCAGAATTTCGTGCCTTCTCTGCCAATGCTTCCAGCCCTTTAACTCAATGGCTGCGAGCCTTATCTGCCTTGGCTCATTCCGAGTGCGGCGGTAAGGGCGTAGGAGCTATTGGTATGTGTTTTACCGGGAACTTTGCACTGAGCATGATGTTGGAAAAAGCGGTGATTGCACCTGTTTTGATGCAGCCCTCATTGCCCCTTCAAGATGCCGCCGGGCTGCATATTTCCCCTGCGGAATTGGCCACGGTCAAAGCCCGTATGCAAGAGCAGGATTTGACCGTGCTGGCCTACCGATTTGCGGGAGATAAGTTTTGCAAAGCACAGCGTTTTGCAGCCTATGAAAAGGCTTTGGGTGATCGTTTTTGCCCGCGTGTGTTGCCTGACAGCGCCGCCAACCCCAATACCCCTATGTCCAACCCTCACAGCGTAGTCACACTGCATTTGATTGACGAAGAGGGTGAACCCACCCGCGCTGCACGGGATGAAATATTAGAATTCTTTAAGTTACGACTGAATTCTTGACTTGAGCTTCATCGTTTGAATGCGCTAACCGCTCAGTCGCGGCCAGTCACTCCATGATGAAACAGACTCAGGCTGCCTTCGGTTGCTCGCTCAATCCCAGCTGATCCAGCGCATGCGCCAGATGCGCCACCGTGCGATCCACGTTGTGCCATTTGTCTAAGCCGAAAAGTCCAATGCGGAAGGTTTTGAAGTCTGGGCCTTCGTCGCATTGCAGGGGCACACCGGCGGCGGTTTGTAAGCCTTGCGCTAGGAATTTTTTGCTGTTTTGCAGTTCGGGGTCATTGGTGTAGCTCACCACCACGCCGGGGGCTTTGAAGCCTTCGGCAGCGACGCTGGTGAAGCCTCTTGCCTCAAATAACGAACGCACTTTTTTGCCCAGATCCATTTGCTCTTGGCGCACTTTGTCGAAACCGTAGCTTTGCGTTTCCTTCATCACGGCGCACAGGCGTGTGAGCGCATCGGTGGGTAGGGTGGTGTGGTATGCGTGTGCGCCGCTCTCATAAGTCTCCATAATTTGCAGCCATTTCTTCAGATCGGCGGCGAAGCTGGTGCTGGTGGTGCTGTCAATCGCTGTGCGGGCACGCTCGCTCATCATCACCATCGCGCAGCAGGGCGAGCTGCTCCAGCCTTTTTGCGGGGCGGAAATCAGCACATCCACGCCGGTGGTTTGCATATCCACCCACATCGCACCCGAGGCGATGCAGTCGAGCACGAACAGGCCGCCAACTGCGTGCACCGCATCGGCCACAGTTTTCAAATAGTCATCGGGCAAGATCATGCCGGCGCTGGTTTCTACATGCGGGGCAAACACCACGGCAGGCTTTTGCTCTTTGATGGCGGCCACCACATCTGCAATCGGCGCGGGAATCCACGATTGCTGCGCGCCTGCTCGCGCGGGGCGGGCCTTCATCACAGTGGTTTGTCCTGTGAGCTTGCCCATCTCGATGATCTGCGTCCAGCGGTAAGAGAACCAGCCGTTGCGAATGATGAGCACTTGTTTGTCGCCCGCAAATTGCCGCGCCACTGATTCCATGCCAAACGTACCGCTGCCGGGCACGAGCGCCACGCTTTTTGCGTTGTAAACACTTTTGAGCATGCCAGAGATATCGCGCATCACATCGCCAAACTGGCGGCTCATGTGATTGAGGGAGCGGTCGGTGTAGACCACAGAAAATTCGAGCAGACCAGCGGGGTCCACATTGGGTAGTAATCCGGGCATAGCAGTCTCCTCAAAAACTTTGGCGGGAATGTAGGTTAGCACAGGCGCCACCAAGCTGCTCATGCGTTCAGCGGCTTAACGTGCAGCTTTGATGCGTTCGCGGGCGCTGGCTAAGCGCTCATCAATCACCGCGCCAATGAAATCTGCCGAGGCCACGCCTTCGATGCGTGGTGCGATTTCTTGGCCATCGCGCCCGAAGAAGAGCAAGGTGGGGGTGTTGGTGACTTTCCATTGGCGCGCGAGTGCTTGCGGCGAAATGCCCTTGCCTTGAAAATCGCGCAGATTGCTGCTTCGGTCGTGGATCATGAATTCGAAAGCGGGCAAATCTTCAGCGCGCATGGGATTGAGGTAATTGCGCCGCAGTAGCTCACACCATGGACAGCCGGGCAGGCTGACCATGATGACCAAGGGCTGACCACCCTGCGCGGCGGCGCGGACGATCTGCGCAAGGTCGCTGGGGAGGGGTAAAAGGCTATTTCTAGAGCGATTTTGGCTAATGGCCGGCATAGAATATGCGCTGAATGCTATTGAAATAATAGCGTTTACCAAGTGTTGTCTGCGCGTGATGATCCAGTTCATGAAACGTATTTTGCTTCCAAACGATAATCAACGTATGTTTTCACAGAAAAATTGGCACTTTCCCGGCGTATTGACTGCGCAGAGTGCTATACAAATCATAGTGTGTGTGGCGCTCCTAGCGGCATCAACCGCCTGCACCCCCGCTTTCAACTGGCGCGAAGTGAGCTTTGATCAAGCCGGCGCTGCTGCTCTGCTGCCTTGCAAGCCCGATCGCGGCACGCGGCCTGTGCAGTTGGCGGGGCAAGCAGTGCAGATGAGTATGGCGGGCTGCGAGGCCGGTGGCGCGATGTTTACCGTGGCTCTGGTGCAAGTGCCACAAGCTACACAAGCCACACAAATTGCCGCTGAATGGAAAGCCAACAACAAGGCAACGCACAGCAAGCAACTTGCGCATGGCGGGTTTATTTTGCAAGCCTCGATTTATGGGCAGCCCCATCAAGGGCGCGATGATCCAAGCGCTTTAAGCGCCCAAGCCGTGGAGACGTTTTTGAGTAATCTCAAAATGGCGGGTGCGCAATGAGTGCAGTACCTTCCACTGCGAGCGGCAACGCAGTGGGCATGACGCGCAGCCTCGCGGTGCAGGTGTTTCTCGCGTTTGCCTTGGCGTATTTCATGTCGGCCTTGATCCGCGCGATCACTGCCACGCTCTCGCCGTCCTTGAGTCAAGAATTCAATCTCACGGCGGGCGATCTGGGTTTGCTGGCAGGCGGCTACTTTTTGGGCTTTGCGCTCACGCAGTTGCCGCTGGGCCGCTGGCTGGATAGCTACGGCCCCAAGCGCGTGATTTTGTGCTTTTTGAGTGTGGCGGTGTGTGGTTGCATCGCGTTTTCTCTGGCGCCGAATTTTGTGGGCTTGCTGGCCGCGCGCGTGCTTTGCGGCATTGGCGTGAGCGCTTGCCTGATGGCCCCGCTCACCGCTTATCGCCTCTGGTTCAAGCCTGAGACGCAATTGCGCGCGAATTCGTGGATGCTGATGACGGGCTCGCTGGGTATGGTGGCCTCTACCCTGCCAGTGCAGTGGCTCTTGCCGCAAATCGGCTGGCGCATGATTTTTGTGGGCTTGGGCGGCTTGGTCTTGCTGGCCATGCTCGTGCTCTGGCTGCGTTTGCCTGCGGCGACTCAAAAGCCCAGCAGTGCCAACGAAAGCCTGTGGCAAAGTTACGCGCCGATTTGGCAGCACCCTTACTTTCGCCGCCATTTGTGGATGGGTTTTTTCAGCTATGGCGGGTTGATGGCGATTCAAACGCTTTGGGCTGGCCCGTGGCTCGTGCAAGTCAGCGGCGTAAGCCCTGGGCAGGCGGCGCAGGGCTTGTTTTGGCTCAATGTGTGCATGCTCGGCACGTTTTGGACTTGGGGCGTAGTCAGCCCTTGGCTCAACGCACGCGGCTGGAGCGCCGATATGATGCTCGCGCGTGGCGTGCCGCTTAGCTTGGCAGCCATTGCGTTGATCTGCTGGGCGGGCAGCGCGGTGCAATGGTGGCATTGGGCGCTGTATTGCATGGCCTCTAGCTTTATGTCGCTCGCCCAGCCTGCCACGGCGCTGGCTTTTCCCAAAGAGATTGCCGGGCGTGCGCTCAGCGCTTATAACTTGGTGATTTTTTCGGGCACGTTTGTCGTGCAGTGGGGTATTGGCCTCTTGATTGATACCTTCAAAGGCTTGGGATTGACGACGCCCGATGCATTTCGCGCGGCGCTCGGGGTATTCCTGATTTGCGCGATTGCCGGATATTTGCGATTTGTTCTGGATAATCGGGGCAGAACACCACTTGCCCCATCGTGAACCATATTTTGATCATTGCCCACGCTCCGCTGGCCTCAGCCCTGAAGGCTTGCGCGCTGCATGTATTCCCTGATTGCGGGCCGCATGTGAGCGCGCTGGACGTGCCGCCGAACCTGCCGCCGGCAGAGAGCGTGGCGCAGGCGCGGCAAATCATGCAGATGCAAGGTGGCGATATGCTGCTGCTCACCGATGTGTTTGGCGCGACGCCGAGCAATATTGCCAAGCAATTGACGGACGGCATTTCCTCTCGCTTGCTCACTGGCGTGAACCTGCCGATGCTGCTGCGCGCCGTGACCTACCGCAACGAAAGCCTAGAGATCCAAGTGCAGCGGGCATTGGCCGGCGGCTCTCAAGGCGTGATGCAAGTGGCGGTGACTGCTCCTCAAAATCAAACTCTAAAAAATCATGATTCAAACGACCATCAAAGTCAGCAATAAACTGGGCTTGCATGCGCGGGCATCGGCCAAACTCACCAAAATGGCGGGCAGCTTCCCGTGCGAAGTATGGCTCTCGCGCGGCGAGCGTAAAGTCAATGCCAAATCCATCATGGGCGTGATGATGCTGGCTGCCGGCATTGGCGCTGAGGTGGTGCTGGAGACGGAAGGCGACCAAGAGCAAGCTGCTTCTGATGCGATCAATGCGCTGTTCGCTGATAAGTTTGGGGAAGGCGAGTGACATTTAGCATCCACGGCATCGCAGTCTCCAGTGGCATTGCCATTGGTCGCGCCGTGCTGGTCGCCTCGGGTCACTCGGATGTAGCGCATTACTTTATTGAAGAAAGCCAAGTGCCTGCTGAACTGGCTCGCGTCAAAGAAGCGAAGAACGCGGTGATCAATGAACTGTTTCGTTTGCAGCACAGTGTGGTGCTGCGCGATGCCAAAGATACGTCCAGCGAAATTGCCGCCATGATCGATGTGCACATGATGCTGCTGCAAGATCAGGTGCTGCAAGATGGTGTGATGCATTGGATCACAGAGCGCCGCTACAACGCAGAATGGGCGCTGGTCTCGCAAATGGAAGTGCTCGCGCGACAGTTTGACGAGATGGAAGATGAGTACCTGCGCGAGCGCAAAGGCGATTTAGAGCAAGTGGTCGAGCGAGTGCTGAAAGTTTTGCAAGGCAAACCTTCCGAGCTACCTCATGCCGTGCTGCCTGAAGATGCAGGATTGATTTTGGTGGCGCATGATCTCTCGCCTGCCGATATGCTGCAATTCAAAGATTCGGTGTTTGCAGGCTTCGTCACCGATGTAGGCGGCAAAACCTCCCACACCGCGATTGTGGCGCGCAGCAT
>JAYVJQ010000476.1:0-10966 GCA_043769055.1 Allobrachymonas sp. | reverse complement strand
ACTGCCGCAGACGGTAAAAATTACCGCACCAAGCATTACAACCTCGATGCCATCTTGAGCGTAGGCTACCGCGTCAAAAGCGCTATCGCCACGCGCTTTCGCATCTGGGCAACACAAACTCTGCGCGAATACATTGAAAAAGGCTTTGTGCTGGACGACGAGCGGCTCAAAAATCCAGATGCACCTGTGGACTACTTTGACGAGCTGCTTGAGCGCATTCAAGACATTCGCACCTCAGAGCGGCGTTTTTATCAAAAAATCACCGACATCTACGCCACCAGCATCGACTACGACCCCACCCAGCCGCAAAGCATCAGCTTCTTTCAAACCGTTCAAAACAAATTGCACTGGGCAATCACAGGGCAGACAGCTGCGGAGATCATCGCCACCCGTGCCAACAAAGACCAAGCCCACATGGGCCTGACCAACTGGCGCGGCGGCAATATACGCAAGGCTGATGTGGGTATCGCCAAAAACTACTTGAATGCCGAAGAGCTGGCTGCTTTGAATAACTTGGTCGAGCAGTATTTGGTATTCGCCCAAGGTCAAGCCATGCGCCGCGTGGCCATGCACATGAGCGACTGGATTGCCAAGCTCCACAGCTTTCTAAACCTCAACGACCGAGATATCTTGAACCACGCAGGCAAAATCTCCCACGAGATGGCTCTGACGTTTGCAGAGAATCAATATGAGCAATTCAACACCTCGCGCGTAGCGGCTGCGAATGCGGCCGAGTCAGACTTCGACCGAGCCATCGCGCAACTGCCGCAACCCACTGCCGAGATGGTTTTGCAAGCAAAAAAGCCCAAGAAGACAAGGAATTAGTATGAAAATAATAGCACTCTTCGTAATATTCACGTGGGCTGCAGGCAGCTTTGGCATTCAAATTCCAGAGAGGCATGATTCGCTAAATATTGGAACGCAAGACCTGAATCCATCCTCTGAGGCAGCCGCGCGAGGCGTGGCTGCTTGAAATGGCGAATATGACAAGTATAGAAATACCAGAAGTAATGAGAACCCAGTTGGGTTCAGAAATGAAAATGGATGTTCATTGGATTGACGTAAAACTTCAAAATGGCCGAGTTTTCAAAAACTTGATTGTTCGAGGTGGCCGCTACATTACTGACCAAGAGAATGTTTTAAGCGAGGAAAAGCATCTTTCATTTAGAGCAGATGAAATCGTGAGAATCCGCCGTCACAGCATTTTTCCATTTTGGTAATTGCATCTCTTAGACATCGGCAACACAGCATCGGCAACACAGGGTCAGGTCTTTCATTGATGCATAAAACACAGGTGCAAAGTAATTTTCGGAAAAACTTGCCTCTTTGAAGTACAAAAGCCTTACGAATTCGACGTTGCGATTTAGCACGTATCGTTTAAACGAATAAACAGGAACACTATGGATTTAATAGCTTCTAGCGCAGTATTAACAACGGCTAATGCCGATTTTGAGCAAAAATTCAGCGCGCGACTGCATTGGTCAAGCACGCAAGATACGGCAATCGAATCGCGTGTGACAGAAATCCTTGCGGATGTGCAGCAGCGCGGTGATGCGGCGGTGTTGGACTACACGGCGCGCTTTGACCGCGTCACTGCCGCTTCGATGAGTCAGTTGGAATTGACTCAAGCTGAACTCAAAAAAGCTTACGACGGCTTGCCAACCGAGCAGCGCGATGCGCTCACACAAGCCGCAGAGCGCGTTCGCAGTTATCACGAAGCGCAAAAAAAAGCCTGCGGCGAGAGCTGGAGTTACCGTGATGCGGATGGTTCGCTGCTTGGCCAAAAAGTCACGCCGATTGATCGCGCTGGTATTTATGTGCCGGGCGGCAAGGCGGCTTACCCTTCTAGCGTGCTGATGAATGCCATTCCAGCTCATGTGGCGGGCGTGGGCGAGATCATTATGGTGGTGCCTACGCCTGATGGTTTGAAAAACAATCTCGTGCTCGCTGCAGCTTACGTGGCAGGCGTGAGCCGCGCTTTCACCATCGGCGGCGCGCAAGCAGTGGCAGCGCTAGCGTATGGCACAGCGACGATCCCCAAAGTGGACAAAATCACCGGCCCCGGCAATGTCTATGTGGCCGCAGCCAAGCGGAGCGTCTTCGGCCAAGTGGGCATCGACATGATTGCAGGGCCGAGCGAAATCCTCGTGATAGCCGATGGCAGCACACCGCCCGATTGGGTGGCGATGGATTTGTTCAGCCAAGCTGAGCATGATGAGCTGGCGCAAAGCATTTTGCTCTGCCCTGATCAGGCTTACATCGATCAAGTACTGGCCAGCATCACGCGCTTGCTCCCCGAGATGCCCCGCAAAGCCATCATCGAAAAATCCCTCAGCGATCGCGGTATGTTCATCTTGACGCGAAGCATGGAGGAAGCCTGCGAGATTTCTAACCGCATCGCGCCTGAGCACCTAGAAATCTCCAGCAACGACCCGCATCGCTGGGAACCATTACTCAAGCACGCTGGCGCCATCTTTATGGGTGCCTACACCAGCGAGAGCTTGGGCGACTACTGCGCTGGCCCCAACCACGTGCTGCCCACCAGCGGTACGGCGCGCTTCTCATCGCCACTGGGCGTGTACGATTTTCAAAAGCGCAGCAGCCTCATTGAAGTGAGCGAAGCAGGCGCGCAAACCCTCGGCAAAATCGCCAGTGTGCTCGCGCACGGCGAAGGTTTGCAGGCGCATGCCCGCGCAGCGGAGATGCGCATTCGTTAAGTCTTTCGGCGCAGCTGTGCTTGCGCAGTAAGTCAACTTTCCGTCGCACAGCCGTGTCGATTTCAAGGCGGAAATTTAAGCGTTTTAGCTCTCCAGCCCAATCAATATGTGCGCAAGCAGCTATTATTTTGATAGTGAAATATCCTCTACAATGACTGTCATCAAAACGTCATAAACACAACAGTACGAGGTATTTCATGTTTTTCGGCAAACTACTCCCCCGCGAAGGCAATTTCTTTGAGATGTTCGATCAGCATGCAGATCGCATCGTGGAGGCGGCCAAAGCGTTTGAGCTGCTGGTGGCTAATTATGACGATGTGACGCTACGCCAGAAGTACAACGCAGACGTGGACAACGCCGAGCGCGCAGCAGATCGCATCACGCACGATGTGAACAAGATGCTGCACAAAACCTTCATCACGCCGATTGACCGCGAGCAAATTCACAAGCTCATCAACACGATGGACGATGTGGCCGACTTGATTCAAGACTCAGCCGAGACGATGGCGCTGTATGACGTGCGCACCATGACCGACGAGATCAAGCGCTTGACGGATTTGAGCGTGAAATGCTGCGAGCGCCTGAAAGATGCGGTGGCCTTGCTCTCCAAACTTTCGGATAACGACACCGCAGAAGCTGCGCTCAAAACCTGTGAAGAGATTGACCGCTTAGAGTCTGATGCCGATCGCGTGATGCGCTCGGCCATGAGCAAGCTCTTCCGTGAGGAGCCGGATGTGCGTGAGGTGATCAAGCTCAAGGCGATTTACCAGCTGCTGGAGACGATCACCGACCGCTGCGAAGATGTGGCCAATTTGATCGAGGGCGTGGTCCTCGAAAATTCTTGATCCCTTAAATTTCGGGGATCAACACGATGACACAAGTTCCAACCGCGCTGTGGGTGGTCTTTATGCTGGTGCTGCTCGCGCTGGCTTTTGACTTCATGAACGGCTTTCACGATGCCGCCAATTCAATTGCCACTGTCGTCTCCACCGGAGTTTTAAAGCCTGTGCAGGCCGTGGTGTTTGCAGCATTTTTCAATTTCGTGGCTTACTTTATTTTTCACCTGAGCGTAGCTGCCACGATTGGCAAAGGCGTGGTGATGCCGGGCGTTGTGGATATGCATGTGGTGTTTGGCGCGCTGGTGGGCGCGATCACTTGGAACATCGTCACTTGGTGGTATGGCATTCCGAGCAGCTCTTCGCATGCGCTGATTGGCGGTATTGTGGGCGCGGCGATTGCCAAGGCAGGCTCAGGCGTGTTGATTGCAGCAGGCATTTTAAAAATCGTGGCCTTCATCTTGGTCTCGCCGCTGATGGGCTTTTTGCTCGGCTCGCTCATGATGGTGGCAGTGGCATGGGTTTGCCGCAAACGCACGCCGAGCCAAACGGATCGCTGGTTTCGCCGCTTGCAGCTCGTCTCCGCCGCAGCCTACAGTTTGGGCCATGGCGGCAACGATGCGCAAAAAACCGCTGGCATCATCTGGCTGCTGCTGATGGCTGCGACTGCCTCGGGCGTGGTGGGCTTGCCTGAGTGGATGAAGGCCGATAAAAACTACTTGCCCGGCTGGGTGGTGATTGCTTGCTACATCACGATTGGCTTTGGCACCATGTTTGGCGGCTGGCGCATTGTGAAAACGATGGGTCAGAAAATCACCAAACTCAAACCCGTGGGCGGCTTCTGCGCCGAGACTGGCGGCGCGCTCACATTGTTTACTGCCACTGCCATGGGCATCCCCGTCTCGACCACACACACCATCACAGGCGCGATTGTGGGCGTGGGCTCCACGCAGCGCATGAGCTCGGTGCGCTGGGGCGTAGCGGGCAATATCGTGTGGGCTTGGATTTTCACGATTCCTGCCAGCGCGTTTGTCGCGGCTGTGGCTTATTGGGTGAGTTTGCAGTTGTTTTGCTCGTTTTTGAGATTGGAAATGGCTGGTAGCCGGCGTATTGATTGCGCGGCGTGCTATAGAATTTGTAGTTCTCTGAAGGCTGTGTTTTGCTTGGAGCGACTGCGAGACTTGGGGGTACTGTGAAAATCTGCGCGCTTGCTCGGTGGCGGCCTCAAGTCTTTTTGGCGCTCTTCGATTGAACAAACCTCAGCATACGCTCGGTGACGGCGTTAGAACACTATCCCCGGCCTGCGTGAGAGCTCTGCGCTCGGGCGATTTCTTGCCGCACAGCGTTGGAAAACGTTTCACGTTTTCATTCGTCAACTCTCGCAAGGGCACCTTGCGCTCCACCGCGAGCAGCATCATGAGCCCGAGCGCAGGGCTCTCACGCAGGCCACAAGCGCGCCTGCAGCATCAACTTTTAGCAACACAGCTCACTATTATTTCAATAGCATTCCACGCATATTCCATAAAGGATAACCGCCAAAATCGCTTCAAAAACAGCCCTAAAATAGCACGATGTCTGACCTGCAAGAAGAGCTTCTCAACACCGCCTCCCGCCTTATCGTCGAAGAAGGTTTGGAATACGGTGCGGCAAAAAAGCGCGCCATCAAACAACTCGGCCTACCTGCCCGCACGCCGCTGCCCGATAACGATGCCCTAGAAGAAGCTGTGCGCGAATACATCGAGATTTTTTGTGCAGATACGCAACCGAGAGAGTTGAAAGCGCTCAGAGAGCAGGCGCTGAATTGGATGGAGCGCCTGCCTAGCTTCCGCCCGTATCTGGGCGGCGCAGTCTGGCGCGGCACGGCCACGCGCCTGTCGGATATTTACATCCAGCTCTTCTGCGACGACCCAAAATCTGCCGAGATCGAACTGCTCAACCACAACGTCCGCTACGAAGCGCGTGAAATCAGTGGTTTTACTGGCGATGCAGTGCCCGCCCTGAGTATCCACAGCCAGAACCTTGAATTGAACGAGACCGTTGGCGTGCACCTCGTGATCTACGACTTTGACGACCTGCGCGGCGCGCTCAAGCCCGACTCTCTTGGCCGCTCACCGCGTGGCGACATCGCCGCTTTAAAAACCTTGCTCTCTCGCTCTAGCTGAGAGTACGCTGGAAATATCTCATAAGCTGATACCCACATCATTGCAGGCTCTCCAAAATGGCTCTGACGCCTTGAGGCGAAAGTATGAGCCCGCTAGCTGCGCATTTTTAATACGATCCATTCTGAAAGTGCGGATGCCATTGCGTTCAGTATCCCACGCCAGAATGTACCAAAACGGCCATGCGCAGACCAAGTAATGCGGCTCGACGTGTCTCAAGCTTGATTTGAGCGATGCATCCAAGTAATTGAACGAGAGGGTTTGCATCTTAAAAAATGCACTCAAGAGAATTGGGCGCGCATTAGGCTCTTCCTGCATCTGCGTTGCACGCACCTCCATCTTCACAGGCGTAGCAACACGCACACGATGCCGCAGCTGCGTGATGCAACTCTTATCTGCTGGCGCAAAGGTTTTGGCCAATCGTGCGCGAATCGAAGCAAGCTGATGTGGCTGCATCGAAAGCCCCATCGCTTCGCTGATCGACAATGCCAACAACAACTCCATCGCCTCGCTCTCGCGCAGAACTGAGGTCGTCGAGGGCCATCCCGCCTTCAAGCAAACACCACCGCCTGGCCCTAGAGCACCCTCAATCGCCATACCTCGGCTGCGCAATATCTCGATATCTCTGGCCACGGTACGCGGGCTCACACTCAAAGCTTCGCCCAATGCGGTCAAGGTGTGCAGGTTGCCATCTGCCAAGAGATCGGCCAAATCATCCAAGCGGGAAAGTTGAGTCAGGGCTGTGGATTGAGGCATGTCACGAGTATTCCATCATGGATGACATTTTGCGTCATGCATCCTGCGATCCTTAGCGTTCTTGTTCAACACAACTTAAGGACCCACATGTCAACCAACACCATCGAATGGGCTGCTTTCACTCTCAAAAGCAGTGTGAGCGAAACTCAATTGCTCAGCGCCTCAGACGCGATGCAAAGAGAATTTTTAGATCAGCAGCATGGCTTTCTCAAGCGCGACTTACTGAGCTTTGGAGAGGGCCAATATGCCGATTGCGTCGTCTGGGAATCACGCGAAGTGGCGGACCTTGCCATGCAAGATGCGGTTAAATTTTCATCTTGCATGCACTACTTTGATCTTTTGCAGATTGATGCATCCCCGCTGCACGGCACGAGCCTGCGCCAGCATCAGTGCAGCACCTCGCTTGATGATTTTGGCGGGATGGAATTTTCGCTGTTTCGGCTGCGCGCTGGTGCGCAAATGAATCAGCTCCGTCCAGCAGCGCACATCTTGACCCAAGGCCTGTACTGTGACGAGCCGGGCTATTTAGGGCATCACATTGTTCATGATGGCAAAGGGCAATTCGCCGATGTGCTGTTCGCCGATACGGCGCAGCGCGCGCGCCAGATTTGCGACAAATGGGGCACTGGGCCCTTTGTCGAACCCTGTAAACCCTATCTTGATTTGATTGACCACGCCTCAGTCAGCATGCAGTTTTGGCATCGACTGACGTGAACGCAAAACCGATGAGCGCCTATTCTGCGATGATCTCATCGTGTTGAATACCTCACTCATCCCAGAAACCGCACGATGAAGCAATCCCTCATGCACACCGCCCTCGTCGTGCGCGATTACGACGAAGCGATTGCCTTCTTCACGCAAAAGCTGCTCTTCACCTTAGTGGAAGACACCTACCAACCCGAACAAGACAAACGCTGGGTACTCGTTGCGCCACCGGGCACACTTGCGGGAGGATGCACCCTGCTGCTGGCTCGCGCCTCGAAACCAGAGCAGGAGGCATTCATCGGCAACCAAGCCGGCGGGCGAGTTTTTCTCTTTTTGCAAACCGACAATTTTTGGCGCGACTACGAACGCATGAAATCGGTGGGCATTGAATTCGTGCGCGAACCCACAGAGATGCCTTACGGCACAGTAGCCGTGTTCAAAGATTTGTATGGCAATCTGTGGGATTTGGTGCAGATGCGAGCTTGACGGTTCACTCCGTTTTTCATAGCACTCCGCGCAGATTCCATGAAGGCTTCTGAACGATTTGATTTGAAATTAGTCTAAAGGTCGCACCCTCAAGCGGCCTTACGTGCCAACTCACTGTGCGGCTGTGCCAATGACTCAGCGCGTTTTTGTTGGATTTGATCGACCATTTCGCGGGTTATCAGCTTCGATTTGCGCATCAAGCTCCACCGAAACAGACTCAGGTGCAGGCACTGCAAATTGCTCATCTGCGCCCAGTTCCCGGTTTTCCCAAGCTTCGGGTGTACCGAAAATTTTCTTAGTTTCAATCATTTTGCCGAGTCATTCGAGTTGATCAACAAACTCATCGCATTGCTTCAAGCAACACAAGCAAATGCACGTTGCCGCAAACTGAGCGGTATCAACAAACCTGTTTGACCAATTTCATTTAGCACATCATTAAAAGCGACATCGCGCAATGATTCAATTTCCGCAATGTCGGCAACCCGAGCCTCTTGTAAGGCCAATTGCAAAGCAGCATCGTCCATGCTGATGGCCTTCAGACGCAAAGCTGCATAGCGTTTGGCATCCATTTCGTTTTGTGCCGCTTTATCGGCGGGACGCATGGCAATATTCAGGCCACCAAAAATAGCAAAGGTACATGCGCCAGTGATCTGAATCCAAGCTGGCAGACCCGTGGCAAAAGTCGCACTAATTGCGGCACTACCGCCGACCACAGATAAAAAGGTGTTCATCGCTTGGACATGGCGATAAAACCGAGCTGTGCGCTGGCACAAACGCTCCGCATAGCGGATTTCGTTCACCAACACAGGGCGATTAACAAGAGCATTTGACATAGTGTGAATCCTAGCTCAAAAATAAAATTTCAGCAGCAACTTATTAGCGATTTGGCCTCGGCGCGGGGGCTGGCGCAGGTGGTGGAGCGGGGGCTGGCATCGGGCGAGGCGGTACATGCGATTTCACTAAAGGAATTTGACTCACAGTTTGGCTCTCAATGCAGAATTAAAACTGGCATTTTATACATGCTTAGTGAGTTTCACAAGAAGCAAGTGATGTTTCATTTTGCAACTTTTGCTTTGCGCCTTGTCGCTGCTCCAGTTGTAGGCAGCAAGCTCGTCAGGCGCTGATACAGCTCGAACAGGAAAGCCACGCGCTCAGCGTCTGTTTTGTAGCTCTTTTTGCCTTTCACATCGCCGCTGTGCAGCTCGTAGGCTTTGTCTACTGCTGCATCGAGTTTTTGATGGGCTTTGAGCAAGGCGGGCGGCATGGCCAGCGGGTCGTAGAGATCGGCCAGCGAGCTGCCGGGGAACTGGGCGCATGCATCGAGCACAGCTTGCGCTCCTGATTCAATAGCACTTCGCGCAGATTGTATGCCGGCTGGAGGCTCTTTTTGATCTGAAATGAGGAGTCGGACGGGCCATGGGAAGTTGTTGTAGACGATGGTGTTTGAGTAGCTGTAATCGCTCTTCAAGCGCCCGCATGTCGTGCGCATCCAAGCCATATGCATCGTAGAAGTCAATACGCCGAAATGAAACAAATTGGCCTCAGCCATCGTGAAAAGTTTGTCGCCAGCAATCACATCTGCGCTCAAAAAATCCATCGGGATGAAGTTTCGGCGCTCTGAGGAGACTTTTGGAATCGCCAAATAGCTTTTCTTGGGTTGTCGTGGTTCGCCGAATGACGTGGGGAAATCCGCCATTTGCTGCGTTTTTTCGCGTTTACTTTTTTCTCGGAACAACTTGACCGCTGCAACGCGCTTGTTGACCAGTGAAAGCGAGCGAAGCTCTTTGGGCGAGATACCCTCAAGCCAGAGACACCAGCGGTCAATACTGTTGATGAACTCATTGCCCATCACAAAGCGCTTGATCCAAGTTTCAGTTTGCGGTTCTTGGGCGATCAATTCACTTCTTTCTTCGTTGGATAGAAGCAGATTGCCGTCGTCAGTGGCATCGCTGCCACGAGAGATAGGCGGCACAGAGCAGATAGGCTTGCTACGCTTTTGCAAAAAGACGTTGGGCGCATCGACGAGATAAGGGTTGATATTGCTGACCGCCAGTGCGACGGGCTCGCCTGCGATGTCCGCATATTCGTAAATCGTCTTTACCCCCCCCCATTCATAACCAAAGCCTATAACGACGCAATGCACGGCGGCTTTGCCCGAGGCTTCGTTGCTCCATTTGAAGGTGCGGTGTGCAAAACCAATCTCGATGCCTTGCGCTAAAAGCCAGCTCCAGAGCACGCCGACTTGCTCGCCTTGCGTGACGCTGTTGGTAGATACGAAGGCAGCGCGCAATGAATTTGATAGCACTCCGCGCAGATTTTTTGCCGGGGAGAGCGGGAAATTGGGGTCAGAGCCCAATTTCGACTGGGCGTTTCTTTCGCCGGATACGCTGCTGTCCTGAATTGGGATCTGACCCCAATTTCCCTTCACTGTCCTGAATTGGGATCTGACCCCAATTTCCCTTCATGTACCGAGCAGCTTTGACGTACCAAGCCGTGACCAAATCCAGCACGCCTGCACCTTCAACGCCGTGCATGACTTGCGCCATATCGGCTTTTTGCTCTTTGCTCTGATAGCTGTAACCCACAAACGGCGGATTGCCCAGCACGTAGCTGCATCGCACCGCAGGCAGCACATCTTCCCAATCCACCTGCAAGGCATTGCCGTGGTGAATATGCGGGGTGCTTTTGAGGGGAAGGCGATCAAAGTATTTGCCGAATTCGTCGCTCAAAGCGCGGTTGATTTGATGATCGGTGAGCCAAAGCGCGACTTGGGCGATTTGCGCGGGGAATTCTTCGATTTCAATACCGTAAAACTGATCCACATCCACGGTGGTGAACTGGTGTACGTCAAGCATTTGCTGGCCATCGGCATAGGCTGTGCGCAAAATTTCGGCTTCTAGCTTGCGCAGCTCGCGGTAAGTAATGACGAGAAAGTTGCCGCAGCCGCAAGCGGGGTCGAAGAAATTGAGCAGGCGCAGGCTTTTGTGGAATTCAAAGAGGCGGTTGCGGTTGGTTTTGACCTTTTGGAATTGCGTCCAGAGATCGTCCAGGAAAAGCGGCCTGATGAGCTTGAGGATGTTTTCCTCACTCGTGTAGTGCGCCCCAATATCGCGGCGCTCCTTCTCATTCATCACGTCTTGGAACATCGCGCCGAAAATGGCGGGGCTGATCGCGCTCCAATCCAGCTCGGCGGCTTCTAGCAGGGCCTCTCTAGCACTTTCATCCAGCGCGGGCGTGGAGATGCGCTCGGCAAAGAGCTTGCCGTTGATGTAGCGAAAGCCCGCGTAATTCTCGGCATGGGCTTTTT
>JAYVJQ010000475.1:0-3206 GCA_043769055.1 Allobrachymonas sp. | reverse complement strand
GGTGGTCTTTTGCGTGCTCTTTGAAGTGCGGTGTGAGGTAGTTGATGCGTGCAGTAAGCAAAGCCACTTGCACTTCTGGGCTGCCAGTATCGGCTGGGCCACGGGCATTGTCTTTGACAATTTCTGCCGTATTGATGGTCATAAAATTTCCTAAAAGGTGAAACATGCGAGCGGCAGCGACCATCGCCACCGTCGTGATTTTTTTGCTGCTTTTAGCGTGAGCCGATTGCAGCAAAGCCTTGAATTATAACCCTTTTTTGTGTCAGGCCGACTGAATTCAGGCCACCAGACCCACCGTCACCCGATGGTCCTTGGCAAACTTTTCTGCCTGCTCGGAAAGCGCGCAGAGGCAAACATACATCGCGTTGTCTGCACTCTGGGCATCTTTGAGCGCTACCAGCGCCTGCAAAGGCTCGATGCCGTGACTCATGGCTTTGTAGCGTTTGGCGGCGACCAAGGTGGTTTGCCCGGATTTCGAGAGCCGGAAATCAGCCGCGCCATTGTTTTTAGTTTCATTTAAACGCTCCACCTCAAAGCCTTGGCCTCTGAACTTGGTCTCCAGCTCCTTGGAGAAATCCCGCCAATTGAGGCTACCCAAGCGAGCCGCTTCAGCTTCCACATCTTTTGCGCTAGGCGCATTCCACTGCCGTTTGAGCGCCACAAAGCCCGTCACCACAAACGGAAACGTGCCCATGATGCCAAACACCACCATGTCCTTGGGCAAGAGCGCCGCACAAATCACACTGATCACCGCCACGATCAAAAAGCTGATCCACCACGGATTGCGCAGTAAAACGGCGAACAGCGAGTTGGGGGCCATTTTGAATTTCATACGACGTGTCCTAGAGACATCAAAGCACTCTCTGTTTTCTTTAATAAATGGAAATGCACCGCGCCGGCCTTGCTCTGCTTGTTGACTTGCAGCCCCAGTGGCACAAGCTGCGTATCGCTCCAAGCCTCAGGCGCTTCTAAATAGATAGCACCTTGCGCAGATAATACGCCGGCTGCTGCCTTAATTGCTTCTAAAAATAGATCAGAATCAAAAGGTGGGTCGATGAAGATGACATCGATGCTGGCTTTGGGGAGGCTGCGTAGGATGGCGATGCCATCGCCGCGCTGGATGCGGATCGAGTCTGCTTTCAAGCGGGTTTTGCTCTCTTGCAGCTTGGCTACGAGCTGCGCATCTTGCTCGATCAGCAGCACATCTTGCGCGCCGCGCGAGGCGGCCTCAAAGCCTAGCGCGCCAGAGCCTGCGAATACATCGACGCAGCGCAGGCCGCTTAAATCTTGGCCGAGCCAGTTAAACAGCGTCTCACGCACGCGGTCGGGCGTGGGGCGCAGGCCGAGTTTGGCGAGCACGCTGAGTTTGCTGCGTTTCCACATGCCGCCAATGATGCGGACTTCGCCCGGCATAGAAAGCACTGGCGAAGGGGCGGTTTTACGGGCTGAAGAAATTTGACTCTTGGGTTTCATAGAATGCTGTGATTGTAGAAAGTCTCCATGTTCTCGTTTTTTAAGAAAAAACCCAGCAGCGCAACCCCTGATGGGGCCAGCGCTGCCCCCATCGGGGAAATCGCCGGCCCAGCGAACGCATCTGATGCCCAGACCGCAGCGCCAACTTCGCTCGATGAAACCAGCAACCAAACCAGAATTGCTTCTGAATTGATAGCACTTCGCGCAGATTCTATGCCGGCTAGTGAGCTAAAAAGCATTGAAAACACGCCTGCCAATGCGTCTCCATCCCCACCTCATCCAGAGCGCCGCAGTTGGATGGAGAAGCTGAAAAATGGGTTGCGCAAAACGGGCAGCTCGATTGCCACGGTGTTCACTGGCACACAGATTGATGATGCGCTGTATGAAGAATTGGAGGCTGCCTTGCTCATGAGTGATGCGGGCGTAGCAGCGACGAATCATCTGCTGCAAGACCTCAAACGCCGAGTCAAAGAGGCCAAGGCCACCGAACCCGCAGCCGTGAAAGCTTTGCTGGCTCAGGCGCTGGCCGATTTACTCGCGCCATTGCAGCAGCCGCTGACCATCGGGCAGCACAAACCCACGGTGATGATGATTGCTGGCGTGAACGGTGCTGGCAAAACCACCTCGATTGGCAAGCTGACTTGGCATCTCAGCAACCAAGGCGCAAGCGTGCTGCTTGCTGCGGCAGACACCTTCCGAGCAGCCGCCAAAGAGCAGCTTGCCGTGTGGGCGAATCGAAACAACGTGGAAATCGTGAGCCAAGAAGGCGCTGACCCTGCCGCCGTGGCTTTTGATGCGGTAACAGCTGGCAAAGCGCGCGGTCGGGATGTGGTGATGGTCGATACCGCAGGCCGCTTGCCTACGCAACTGCACCTGATGGAAGAAATCGCCAAGATCAAGCGCGTGATCACCAAAGCTGATGGCACCGCGCCGCACGAAACCTTGCTCGTGATTGACGGCAACACCGGGCAAAACGCCCTCACTCAAGTCAAAGCCTTTGATGCCTCTTTGCAGCTCACGGGCCTGATCATCACCAAATTAGATGGCACAGCCAAAGGCGGTGTGCTGGCTGCGATTGCGCTGTGGGCCAATGAACGATTCAAAAGCAAACCAGAGATGGGTCAACTCGCTGTGTATTTCATCGGTGTGGGAGAGAAGCTCGAAGATTTGGAAACATTCAGCGCCATGGAGTTCTCTCAGGCGTTAATTGCCTAGAGAGAATCCAGCCACTGAGCAATGCATCGCGCAGAGTCCTCCCAGCTAGGCATCAGGAAAAACTCATGCGCTCCTTGGCTCACCAATTTCATCCTTCCTTGGTAGTCAGATGCCGCTTCACGAATGGCATCTACTGGTACGCCCATGTCTGCCTCCCCTCCAATAGCAAACAATGGCACGTCCACGCGTTGGAATTGCAGCTTTTGCACATCATTGATGATTCGTTTAGATTCACTCTCCTTCAAAAGCATGGAAAGAGCATGATTGGTGACGGAATCGTTCGCTCCGTTGAATAGCAGTTTTCTGACGACAGCTTCATCGCGATAAATCACATCAGGATCACCTGACAGCACAAACTTGAGCACGGCAAGAGGAAAATTCAACATCAACTTGAGTGCACCCTCGCGCATAGAACGCGGTGTTGGTGTAGCAAGTAGGACCGCTGCCTGCACTGCTTGACGCTCAATAACGCGCCTGACCAATAGGCCACCCAATGAATGGCCTATAACGATCGGCTT
>JAYVJQ010000474.1:0-25703 GCA_043769055.1 Allobrachymonas sp. | reverse complement strand
GAAGAAGACAAAAAAAGAAAAAGAAAAAGAAAAAGAAAAGATAAATTGAATCACGATTTTTTGCGTTACTCGCGCAAATCAATTTTGAGGGGTTTCTTTTCTGTGTCTTCTGTGTAATTTCTGTGCTTTCTGTGTTCCGGAAACTCGGTATTGGTTTTTTACACCTTAGCCTTAGCCACACGCCCCATCAGATAAAACTCAGGGTTGGGCATCATCCCGCTGAACGAGGCCATTCGGTTCGAGAGGCCGAAGAAAGCCGTAATCGCCGCAATATCCCAAGCATCTTCATCCGAAAAGCCCTGCGCATGTAAGGCGGCGAAATCTGCATCGCCGATTTGATCGGAATGCTCACACACCTTCATCGCAAAATCGAGCATGGCTTTTTGCCGCAGTGAAATTTCAGCTTTCAAATAATTCACCGCCACCTGATCGGCAACCAGTGGTTTCTTCTCGTAGATGCGCAAAATCGCGCCATGCGCCACGACGCAATACAGGCAATTGTTTGTCGCGCTCGTGCTGGTGACGATCATTTCGCGGTCGCCTTTAGTCAGGCCACTGGTGCGGCCCGCAGTCTCCGGCGTCATCAAGGCATCGTGATACGCAAAGAACGCGCGCCACTCGGCGGGGCGGCGGGCGAAGGCGAGGAAGACGTTGGGGATGAAGCCTGCTTTTTCTTGAACCTCTGTAATGCGCGCCTTGATGTCTTCAGGCAAAGAATTGAGATCGGGGTGGGGGTAGCGTGTGTTCATGCTGGCATGATAGAAGCTTTTTTAACCGAGGTACATCATGAGCAAAATAACTCCCGAACCCAAAGGCGATCCGATTTACGACAAAGGCTTGGCGCGCCGTAAGGCTGTGCTGGGCGAAGAGTATGTGAATGGCGCATTCGCCCGCTCTACCGATTTCACCGCACCGCTGCAAGAGTTGGTCACCGTGCATGCGTGGGGCAATACCTGGCAGCGCGAGGGCATTAGCCTGAAGATGCGCAGCATCGTGACCGTGTCTTTTTTGGTGGCGATGGGAAAAATGCACGAGCTGAAAATTCATGTGCGCGGGGCACTCAACAATGGCGTGACCAAAGAAGAGCTGCAAGAAATTTTTATGCATGCGAGTGTGTATTGCGGCTTTCCAGCGGCAGTCGATGCGTTTCGCACAGCATCTGAGGTGATTGATGCAGCTTAAAGTTGCGCTCTGCTTACTTCTGTGTTGCACGGCTTTGCAAGCGAAGGTAATGCAAGGCGTGGTGACGCATGTGAGCGATGGCGATACGCTTTGGCTTGAGGTAAGCAAGAATGCCAAGCCGATCAAGGTGCGGCTGCAAGGCATGGATGCGCCGGAGATTTGCCAGCCTTGGGGCAAAGAGGCCGGTGATGCGTTGCGCGGCAAACTGCTGCGTCAGCGCGTGAGCCTGAACACCCGCGCCAAAGACGATTACGACCGCGCGTTGGGCCGTATTCAACTTCAAGGTGCAGATGTGGGGCAGTGGATGGTGAGCCAAGGCCATGCCTGGAGCTATCACCATCGCCGCGATCCGGGGCCTTATATTGCCGAGCAGCGCGCAGCACAGGGCAAGCGGCTGGGGTTGTGGGCGCAATCTGGCGCTGATGCGAAGATTGAGCCTCGGCAGTGGAGAAAGACTCGTGGGGCTTGTAAGCACTGATTTTTGAAGCTTTTTGGGCAGATAGCCGTTATGTTTATTGCGCGGAGTGCTATTGAATTTATAGTGTTGGCGCGCTGTGTGTTTCGCTCTCAGTTTTGTGCATTGGCACGGTGGTCGCGATAGGAATCGTCGGCTAGCACCTCGCGCAGTTGCTTGGTTGTCTTGTTGAGATGGTTTGCGTCACCGCCTTGGTTTGCATGCCGTCTCTCTAGCGAGCGCGAATGGCCGCGCCGCCGATTCCTATCACGCCCACCGCACCCTGCAAGATTTTTTAAGTGCTACTGTTGGCGCGCCAATTTTTGTACGCCAATCAACTATCAAGGCACGGGGTGGGTGATGCGATGCGCAGCGGCCATTCGCGCTCGCTAGAGAGACGGTTAGCAAACCAAGGTGAAAACGCGAACCAACTTAGCACGCTGAAAATATCACTGCGCGAGGTGCAAGCGGAGCAGCGCATCGCACGCCCCGTGACATGGGCGAACGGATTGCACTCAACAAGTAGAGCACCAAAATTCAAAGCCAAAAGTACAAGTAGTCGTTACAGAATCTGCGTAAATTGCTATGCAATTAATAGCATTTAGAGTCTTGCACTCAGAGTAAGTAGTATGATGTGCAAAAACTAGTATGAAGCATTTATTGAATCTCTTGGCAGCGATTGCGCTGCTCGTGTGGGGTACGCATTTGGTGCGCACCGGTATCTTGCGGGTGTTTGGCGCGAACTTGCGGCATATTCTTGGCGCAGCCACGGGCAATCGCGGCACGGCGGCGCTGGCTGGCTTGGGTGTGACGGCGGTGGTGCAGTCCAGCACGGCCACTGCGCTGATCGTGGCGGCTTTTGTGGGGCAGGGGCTGATTGCGCTGCCAGCGGCGCTGGCAGTGATGCTGGGCGCGGATGTGGGCACGAGCTTGATGGCCGTGGTCTTCAGCTTTGATTTGAGTTGGCTCTCGCCACTGTTGATTTTCATTGGCGTGGTGCTCTTCATCGCTAGGCAATCAACCACCTTGGGGCGCGTAGGGCGCATTTTGATTGGTTTGGGATTGATGCTGCTGGCACTCAGCTTGATTGCTGAATCCACCCAAGTGCTCACGAAATCTGCTGTGGTGCAAACGGCGCTCGCATCGATTGGCACGGACTTGCTGCTGGAAATTACCGTTGGCGCATTCATCGCGGTGCTCGCCTACTCCAGCTTGGCCACCGTGCTGCTTGTGGCGACTTTGGCATCCGCTGCGATTTCAGTGGAAGTGGCGCTGGGCTTGGTGCTGGGGGCGAATTTGGGCAGCGGTTTGCTGGGTGTGCTGACCACACTCAAATCGCCCGTTCCTGTGCGCCAAGTGCCGCTGGGCAATCTGCTCTTCAAAATCATTGGCGTATTGATCGCCGCGCCGCTGATTGGCCTGTGGGTGCAGCATGCGCCCATCATGGGCGCGCCCGCGCTGCAAGTGGTCACCTTTCATTTGGTGTTCAACACGGTGTTGGCGCTACTGCTCATTGGCTTTGTGGGCCCGATTGCTACTTGGGTGCAAAAGCTCTTGCCACCCACCAAAAACACTGCATTGGATCGCCCCAAACATCTTGATCCATCGGCGCTGGCCACGCCCAGCTTGGCGATTTCTTGCGCCGCGCGCGAGGCGCTGCACCAAGCCGATGTGGTGGAGACCATGCTGCGCGGCTTGCTGCCCGTGATCAAAGACAACGATCTTGCGTTGGCTGAAGAGCTGCGCAAGCTCGACGATCAGGTGGACTCGCTCTATTCTGCAATCAAGTATTACCTCACCAAAATCTCACGCGAAGCCCTAGGCGAAGAAGAAAGCCGCCGCTGGACGGACATCATCAGCTTCACGATCAACATGGAGCAAGTGGGCGATATCATTGAGCGCGTGTTGCAAGATGTGGAAGACAAGAAAATCAAAAAAGGCCGGAGTTTTTCAGAGGCGGGCATGCAAGAAATTTGTGATCTGCATGCGCGCTTGATTGAAAATCTGCGCCTCTCGATGAGCGTGTTCTTAAACGGTAATGTGCGCGATGCGCAGCGCCTGTTAGAGGAAAAAGCCCGCTTTAGAGACTTGGAGCGCCAATACGCTGCCACGCATTTGGAGCGCTTATCGGACAACACCATGCAGAGCATCGAGACGAGCAGCTTGCATATTGATTTGATCTCGGATTTCAAACGCATCAATTCGCATATTTGCTCAATCGCGTATCCCATCTTAGATTCTGTGGGTGCGCTCAGCCCCACGCGATTGAAGCAGGCAGAGTTGCTGGCGGCGAGTGAGCCGATGCCTTTAGGGAAGCGCTAACAGTACGATCTTACCGCTGCTTGTGTGGTCTGGGCGTGGGCTTGGCTGACTCAATTGAGCAGCAAGCTCGAAGCACGGAAAAATTCAGGCCGAAGAGTCACCCCGTGTTTGAGCGAAGCGAGTTGGGGTGACGTGCCTTAATTTTGAGTACTGCAGATGCTCGCCCGAAGGGCTTGCTGCGACGGGTCAGCCAAGCCCACGCCCAGACCACGCAAGCAGCAAGTACATACGCTCAAAGCGTCAACACAGTGCATCCCGTCGTCTTGCGCGCTTCCAAATCGCGATGCGCCTGCTGCACATCTTCTAGTTTGTAGCGCTGATCGATCTTGATCTTCACAGCGCCGCTTTGCACCACTGCAAAGAGTTCATCGGCCATCGCCTGCGTGCTCTCGCGGGTGGCGATGTGGGTGAACAGGGTTTGGCGGGTCACATAGATTGAGCCTTTAGCACCCAACATGCCAGGAGCAAACGGTGGCACCACGCCTGAGGCATTGCCAAAGCTGGCCATCAGGCCGAAGGGCGAGAGGCAATCGAGTGATTTGTCCCACGTGTCTTTGCCCACCGAGTCGTACACCACCTTCACGCCCTTGCCGCCGTTGATCTCTTTCACGCGCGCTGCAAAATCTTCTTTCGCATAATTAATGGCATGCGAAGCGCCGTGCGCGAGTGCCATCGCACATTTTTCATCCGAGCCTGCCGTGCCAATCAACTGATAGCCCAATGCCTTCGCCCATTGGCAAGCAATCAAGCCCACGCCGCCAGCCGCTGCGTGGAACAGCACAAAATCACCCGCCTGCAAGCCGCCTTGTGGCATGGTTTTGCGCAGCAGGTATTGCGCGGTGAGCCCTTTGAGCATCATCGCCGCGCCCGTTTCAAATGAAATCGCATCAGGCAGCTTGCACACGCACTTCGCAGGCATCACGCGCACTTCGCAATACGCGCCCGGTGGCTGGCTGGCATAGGCCGCGCGGTCGCCCACCTTCAGATGCGTCACGCCAGCGCCCACCGCTTCCACCACGCCCGCAGCCTCCATGCCAAGCTGTAGCGGCAAGGGCAGGGCATACACGCCGCTGCGCTGATATACGTCAATGAAATTCAGGCCCACCGCATGGTGGCGAATGCGAATCTCGCCCGCGCCGGGCTCGCCCACATTGACCTGCACGAGCTTCATTTGCTCGGGCCCGCCAGTTTGTTCGATGATGATGGCTTTGCTCATAGTTGTGTCTCTGTTGAAGGTTTTTGAAAAAGTGCAATCCAAGCGGATTGAAGTAAATTGTTTGGCGCATTGGGCGCAGCAAAAGGGATGCGCTGCAAGCAATTGAAGCGCTCATTCAGTGCGGGTTCAACGCGCAAACCATCATCCACCCAACCATCAGCCACCGTCGGAATGGCGCGGTGCTGCATGTCCACCACGAAGAGTAAGCCACCGGGCTTGAGTGCGGCGTACAAGCGATTGATTTCAGCATTCAGATCAGGGCAATGCTGCAAGACCCAGACGCTGAGCGCCAGATCAAGGCGCTGACCAGCAACGATTGCGGCATCGAGCATCTGCGGGCTGAGCGCTGCAAACCGAGAACTAGCCACATGACCAGCCGCATGCTGGCGCATCGCCTGCGAAGCATCCATGCCCCACACATGCGCCGAGGTTGCTTCAATCAAAGCTTTGGACATTCTGCCAATGCCGCAACCAAAATCCAGCACTTGCGCTGAGCCGACTACCTCGCACCATTGCTGCAACTGGGCGAGTAAGTAGGGCGTTTCAGTCTGCCAGCGTTGCTCAGTACTGACCTCATTTTCAGTGGTCAAGATGATGGATTTGGCGGTATCAAGGTCTTGCATCTCGAAGACATTGGGGTTGTAAGTTGGCATATTTGATAGTTTATCTGGATGATTTAAGTTTTGTTGCGGCTGACCCAGTAGACACCAAGCAGCACCAAAATTGTGCCGCCAATGATCCAGAGGTTCAGCTTTTCAGCTAAGAAAATCACACCCATCGCAATCGTGCTCATCGGGCCGATCATGCCGGTTTGCGCCGCCAAGCCCGCGCCGATGCGCTCAATAGCCATCATCACCAGCAACACGGGCACGGCAGTGCAAAGCGTGGCGTTCAGGATCGAGAGCCAAATCACCTCGGGCGCAACGATGGCGGCTGACATGGGCTTGAGGATTAAAAACTGCGCGATGCAGAGCAGGCAAGCGACTGTGGTGGCCAGGCCGACCAAGCGTAACGACCCAAGGCGCTTGACCATCTCGCCGCTGTAGACCAAGTAAATCGCATACGAGACGGCACTGGCAAAAACGAGTGCACTACCCAGCAGCGCGTTCTTGCCATCAAAGCTCACCTCATGCCCAAACACCAGCAGCACACCGCCATAGGACAGCGCCATGGCCATGAGTTGCGTGCGTGAGATTTTTTTCTTGAACAGCAGCAGGCCAAGGATCAAAACGATTGTGGGGTTCAAATACAAAATTAGGCGCTCAAGAGAAGCACTGATGTATTGCAAGCCCATAAAATCCAAAAAACTCGCAAGGTAATAACCACTGAATCCAAGCCCCAAAATACCCAGCCAATCCTTGCGAGAGAGCGGCGGCTTGCCTCGCGATGCCCACCATGCCATGACTGCAAACAGCGGCAGCGCAAAGAGCATGCGGTACATGATGAGCGTCACAGCATCCACACCGTAGCGATAGCCCAGTTTGACGATGATGGCCTTGCCGCTGAAGGCAATGGAGCCGATCACTGCCATGATCAGGCCGGTAAGGCGTGTAGAGGCTAGCATTCAGTCGCCTGGAGCTTGCTATTAAAATATGAGCACTCTACGCATATTCTATGCCGGCTAGATGCCAAAAAGGCTTTAAAAATCATTCAAAAACCTACCGCCTGACCATCGCGGCGCGCATCACTGGCAGCCACGTAGCCTTCTTTCGCAGGATCGCCCGCCCGCCAGATGAATTGGCCTGCGCCAAAGTCTTGGTAGGAGTCGTTGATCACCTCGGTGCGGTGGCCCAGATCAATTAAGCCTTGCACGGTGGTTTTGTCCATCGCGGCTTCCACATTGATCTCCAGCCCTTCATTGAAGCGCCAGCGCGGCGCATCACAAGCGGCTTGTGGGTTCTGGCCGTAATCGAGCATGCGCACCAAGGTTTGCATGTGGCCTTGAGGCTGCATATTCGCGCCCATCACGCCATAGCTCATCACGGGCTGTCCGTCTTTGGTGAGGAAGGCGGGAATGATGGTGTGGAAAGGGCGTTTGCCGGGTGCGACGGCATTGGGCGAGGTGGCATCGAGCGAGAACGCGTGCCCACGATTTTGCAAGCTGATGCCGAAATTGGGTTCCACACAGCCTGAACCAAAGCCCATGTAGTTGCTCTGAATGAAGCTGACCATCATGCCGTTTTCATCGGCTGTGCTGAGATAAATCGTACCGCCTTTGGCCACGTTGCCCGCTTGGAAATCTTGCGCCTTATCCATACGGATGAGTTTCGCACGGCCAGCCAGATAAGCCTCATCGAGCATTTGCTCGGGGGTCACCGCCATTGACGATGGCTCGGCGACGAACTTGTACACATCGGCAAAGGCCAGCTTCATCGCCTCAATTTGCAAATGCTGTGAATCCACACCATCGAGCTTGTGTGAAGCAATATCAAAATGATTCAAGATGCCCAATGCAATCAGCGCGGCAATGCCTTGGCCGTTGGGCCCAATCTCGTGCAAATCGTAGCCCCGATAATTTTGAGAAATTGGCGTGACCCATTCTGGCTTGTAATCTGCAAAATCCGCTGCGGTGAGGCGGCCGCCATTGGCGAGAGAGAACTTTTCAATCGCCTGCGCAATCTCGCCGCCATAAAAGGCTTGGCCTTTGGTCTCAGCAATTTTGCGCAGGCCATGGGCCGCCGCTTTGAACTGAAACAGCTCGCCCACATTCGGCGCGCGCCCCCAAGGTAGAAATGCCTGCGCAAAGCCCGGCAAGCCTTGCAGCTCCGGCGTGGCCGCCGCCCATTTGCCTTGCACCACAGGCGGCAGCAGGTAGCCGCGCTCGGCAATCTCAATGGCAGGTTCCATCAAATCAGCAAAGGGCAATTTGCCAAACTTCTCACTCAGCGCCACCCAGCTCCCCACCGCGCCCGGGACGGTCACACTATCCATTCCGCGCTTAGGTGGGTTGCTCGCTTGGCCGTATTTGCTGTGGAAATAAGCCTCAGTCCAGGCCTTGGGCGCGCGGCCTGATGCGTTCAGGCCATGCAGTTTTTTACCATCCCACAAAATGCAAAACGAATCTGAGCCGAGGCCATTGCTCACAGGCTCGCAAAGGGTAATGGCGGCAGCTGCTGCAATCGCCGCATCAACCGCATTGCCGCCCTTGAGCATCATGCGCAACCCTGCCTGCGCAGCCAGCGGATGCGAGGTGCTCACCACATTGCGGGCGAACAGGGGGAGGCGGGTACTGGTGTAGGGGTTGGAAAAATCGAAGTTCATGACAAGATTATGTCTTCTCTACAATAGAAGAGCACTTTCAAAATAATCTAACTCCTATGGCAGACACCACCGCACTCATCGACGTCATCAAGCAAGAGCTAAAAAACCGCGATAAATCCTATGCGGATTTGGCCGAGGCGCTGGAGATGAGCGAATCGACCATCAAGCGCATGTTCAGCAAAAAAGAAATGCCGCTCTCGCGCATTGACGATGTATGCCGCTACTTGGGCACGGATTTTGCCGATCTCTCCCGCAAAGTGGTGGAGAGTACGCCCCTCATGACGGAGCTGACCTACGAGCAAGAAGCCGCCGTGGTGAAAGACCCGCTCCTGATGCTGGCGGCGATTTGCGTGCTCTCCTATTGGGAATACGAGCAAATCGTGCAAACCTATCAAATGACCGAGGCGCAATGCACGGCCAAGCTACTAGCGCTTGACAAACTAGGCGTGATCGAACTCAAACCGATGAACCGCTACCGCTTGAAGGTTGCCAAAACCTTTCGCTGGAGAAGCGATGGCCCGATTCGCAGCTACTTCACGCAACACATCGTGGGCGAATATTTTGCAGGCCGCTTTTATCGCGAAGGCGAGACTTTGATGATGGTGCACGGCAACATCAACCGTGCAGTCGCGCCCAATTTTGTGGAACGAATCAATCGTATTGGCCAAGATTTTGCGGCGCAGCACTTGGCGGATAAAAAAATGGACGAGAAACACCGCGATGGGTTCACGATGATTGTGGGATTCCGGCGGTGGGAGTTTTCAGCGTTTACGGGGTTGAGGCGGAAGTGAAGTTAAAACTCAGGAATACAGGAATTCAGTAACGCAGAAAGCACAGAAATTACACAGAAAACACAGAAAAACAGAAAAAAGACAAAACACAAAGGATGAAATCACGAATTCTTGGGGTGTCTGCACAATCTAATTCTGATTGGTTTTCTTTTCTGTGTTTTCTGTGTAGTTTCTGTGCTTTCTGCGTTACTGCATTACTGAATTAATGCGTCGCTGCATTTAAAAATATCCGAGCCAGCCTTCAAAGCTTCAGCATATGTTCCCGGTAGTGAATCAGCTCGTCAATCGATTCGTGCACATCGGCCAGCGCCGTATGCCGTTGCTTCTTTTTGAAGCTCTTGTAAGCCTCAGGCTTCCAGCGTTTAGCAAGCTCTTTCAAAGTGCTCACATCTAGATTGCGGTAGTGAAAAAACTTTTCTAGCTTGGGCATGTAGCGCACGAGAAAGCGCCTGTCTTGGCTGATGGTGTTGCCGCACAGGGGCGATTTCATCGGGCCTACATAGGCTTTGAGGAATTCGATCAACTCTTTCTCAGCCTTTGCAGCCGTCACCTTGCTCGCGCGCACGCGCTCCACCAAGCCGCTCTTGGTGTGGGTCGATACATTCCATTTGTCCATCTTCTTGAGTGCCGCTTCGCTGGTTTTGAGCGCAAAAACCGGGCCTTCTACGCGGATGGACAGATCAGGATTGGTCACCACCACCGCAATTTCCATCAAGCGGTTTTCCAGCGGGTCCAGCCCCGTCATTTCGCAATCGAGCCAGACGAGGTTGTATTCAGATTTTTTGAGCAAAGGAGTAGTCATGGCTTGATTCTCGCTGAAAACATCGGTCATTCCATAGCGCCTAAAATTGAGGGCATGCCTCCAACCTTGTTTACCGCCTTGTTCGTCGCTGCCCTCGTGGCCGGCCTTCTCTTGAAATTCTGGCTCGTCACGCGCCAAATCCGCCATGTGGCGCAGCATCGCGCCGCTGTGCCTGCTGCATTTGCCGAGCGCATCACGCTTTCTGCGCATCAAAAAGCCGCCGATTACACCATTGCCAAATCGCGCCTCGGTATTTTGGAGCTGGCCTTTGGCGCTGCCGTTCTGCTGGGCTGGACGCTGCTAGGTGGTTTGGATTGGCTCAACCAAGCCTTGCTCGCTTGGCTGGGCGCAGGTTTGTGGCAGCAATTGGCGCTGCTGGGCAGCTTTGTGGTGATTGGCGGCTTGATTGATTTGCCGTTTTCTTTGTATGGCACCTTCGTGCTCGAAGAAAAATTTGGCTTCAACAAAATGACGTGGAAGCTCTGGCTGGGCGATGCGATCAAAGGCGCTTTCATCGGCGCGCTAATTGGCTTGCCAATTGCCGCTCTCATCCTCTGGCTCATGGGCGCGGCGGGCGATCTCTGGTGGCTGTGGGCATGGTGTGTGTGGATGGGTTTCAACCTGCTGCTGATGCTGATTTATCCTACCTTCATCGCGCCGCTGTTCAACAAGTTTGAGCCTTTGCAAGATGAATCGCTCAAAGAGCGCGTCACCCAGCTCATGAACCGCTGCGGCTTCACCGCCAAAGGCTTGTTCGTGATGGATGGCAGCAAGCGAAGTGCGCATGCCAATGCCTATTTCACTGGCTTTGGCGCGAGTAAGCGCGTGGTGTTCTTCGATACTCTGCTCAAGAGCCTCACGCCCGGTGAAGTCGATGCCGTGCTCGCGCATGAGCTGGGGCATTTCAAACACAAGCATATTGTGAAGCGCATGGCGAGTATGTTTGCAATGAGCTTGGCTGGCTTTGCGCTGCTGGGCTACTTGAGCACGCAGCTTTGGTTCTATCTGGGCTTGGGTGTGCGGCCGATCACGGCTGATGTGCTGGGCGCAAACTCCGCGCTGGCGCTGCTGCTGTTCATGATCGCCATCCCGGTGTTTACTGTGTTCATCTCTCCGCTATTCGCCCAGCTCTCGCGCAAGCATGAGTTTGAAGCCGATGCCTATGCCGTGAGCCAAACGCAGGCAACCGACTTGAAAAATGCACTGCTCAAACTCTATGAAGACAATGCCTCCACGCTCACGCCCGATCCGATGTATGTGAAGTTTTATTACTCGCACCCGCCCGCTTCGGAGCGGCTGGCGCGCATGGGAGCGTGATATGAGTGATTTAAAGAAAAAAAAGTGGGTAGCCGGCATCAGATCTGCTCTGAGTGCTCCTCAAATCGTAGCAAAATTAGTCGATATTCCGGGCTGGACTTTGGATGGCGATGGCGCTGATGTGGCGATTCAAAAGACATTTCACTTCACGAATTATTTGGCAACCATGAGCTTTGTGAATGCCGTGGCCTTCATCGCTGAGCGGCATGATCACCACCCGGATATGAGTGTGCATTTCAACCGCTGTGTGGTGCGCTTCAATACGCATGATGTGAATGGCATTTCCAGCACTGACATTGAATGCGCTCTAGAAGTCGAAGCGCTTCTGAAGCCGCGATAAATTGAAATCCGCGCAAGACCTTGAAATCGGTTTGGTGGTGGCCAGCTACGGCAGGCATTGCTTGGTGGAGTCGCCCGACGCAAAGCGCACCATCTGCCACCCGCGCGGCAAAAAATCGCAAGCGGTGGTGGGCGACAAAGTGCAGTGGCTTGCCAGCGAAGATGAAGGCACGATTGAGCGAGTGGATGAGCGGCGCAATTTGCTCTATCGCCAAGATGAGATTCGCACCAAAGCCTTTGCAGCCAATCTCGATCAAGCCTTGATCTTGATTGCTGCAGAGCCAGAGTTTTCTGAGAGTCAGCTCACTCGCGCGCTGATTGCCTGCGAGGCAGCAAAAATTACGCCGATTATTGCGCTCAATAAAAGCGATCTTCAAGAGTCATTCGAGCGTGCATGGATCAAGCTTGCTTCTTATCGGCACATGCATTACGGCGTGTTGCCGCTCTCACTGCGCCTGTCAAGCGATGCAGACCGTGAGGCTCTCCTGAAGCGTTTGCATGGCAAAACCACGCTCGTACTTGGGCCGAGTGGCGTAGGAAAAAGCACTTTGGTGAACCTGCTCGCCCCGCAATCCAAACAGCAGGCCAATGAATTCGTTAAAACGCAAGAAATCTCCCAAGCACTCAACTCTGGCAAACACACCACCACATCCACCACGCTGTATTGGCTGGATGAAACCCGCGAAACTGCGCTCATCGATAGCCCCGGCTTCCAAGAATTCGGCTTGCACCACGTTGAGCCTACCCAGCTGGCCAGCCTCATGCCCGATTTAGCTCAGCACCTAGGCCAATGCAAGTTCTACAACTGCACCCATCTGCATGAGCCGGGCTGCGGCGTGCGCGAGCATGTGATTTTTGAAGCAAAAATGCCCAGTAGCCGGGAAGAAATAAGCGCGAGGCGCTATGAAATTTATAGTTCCTTGTTTGCCGAACTGAGCCAGTCTCAGTACTAGCCAATCAGCTTGGCAAGCGTTAGCAGCGCAATCAGCATAAGCCACAGCACCACGCTGCGCCACACTAAGCCCACCATGAGACGCAAATGCGCGCTTTGCAACTCGCCCTTCAAGTTCAGCGCAGCCGCCATGGCTGATTGAATCAAACCATCGTGCGAAGACGAGGTGCGATCATGCCCACGCCAAGCCTCCAGCACCTCTTCAAAGCTGCCCACTACGGCAAATCCGAGAGCGGTGAGTCGCGCAGGCAAATAGTTAATCCACCACCAGGCGGTTTGCGCAGCCTGCTGGGTGGAGAAACTACTCAAATGCATGGAGGCGCTGGCCGCTGGTGGCAGTGCAGAATCAAGGCTGTACAGTGTTGAACTGTAAGGGTCGTGTTGATTGCTCGCATGAAAAAAACGCGAAGCAAACTCACTCATGCGATACAACACAGCCCCAGCCGGCCCCAGCCCTAATGCTGCGAGCACCGCATACCAGCCGAGCACCGCAAACACATGCCGATGCGCGGCCACCACCGAATGATCCATCAGCGCTTTGAGCAGCGCCTCGCGCGTCAAAGAATCCAACTGATGCAAAGGCACGCGCATCCAAGAGGCCAGTCGCTTGCGCGCAAGCGCCATATCACCCGCCTCCAGCGCATCGCGCGCCGCCGTGAAGTGATGGCTGAATTGGCGAAAGCCTAAAGTGGCATACAAAATCCCCACATGCCAAGCAAAAGCCAACACCAGCCCCGCCCAGCCCCAGAGCATCACGAGCAGCCAATGCACGAGGAATGCCAGCAAAGCGGGCACCAATACCACCGCCACCCATACCAGCACCCCATGCTGCGCACGTCCGGCATCCAAGCTGCGCGCACAAGAGCGCGCCCAGCCCCAAGCCACGCGGTGCACTTGACTATCCAGCAACAAAGGTCGCACTTGCTCCAGCAGCAATGCAAAAACAATGGCAAAAAAGCTCATCTCTTGATGATACTAGCCCGCGCACATACGAATTGTGCGAACTTTGCACGACTTGCATAAAGAAGCACTTGCAAAAAGAGCACTTTGGCGCTACAAAGCAGCTACAGCAATTTTTTGCTGCAACCCAACACATTGAAGGAACATCCATCATGGCAGGCAAGTTCGAGCTCAAAAAATCCAAAAACGACAAGTTCTATTTCAGCCTCGTCGCTAGCAATGGTCAAAACATCTTGCAAAGCGAAATGTACGAAAGCAAGGCCAGCGCACAAAACGGCATTGAATCCGTGAAGAAAAACGCCCAAGAAGCTACCCGATTTGAAAAACTCACCAGCACCAAAAGTGAGCCCTACTTCGTCCTCAAAGCCGGCAACCACCAAGTCATCGGTCAAAGCCAAATGTACGGCAGCGAAAAAGCCCGCGACGGCGGCATTGACTCGTGCATGAACCACGCGCCTGGAGCGGTGATCGATGATCAGAGTTAATCTCAGTTGCCCATTCAAAAAAACCGTTCTCTACGAACGGTTTTTTATGGCGACATGAATGAGATCACATCGGTGGCGCATCTGAAAATAAGGCGGCTTGCTGATCTTTGATATTCACCAAAGGCATCTGCTCGATTGGCCAAGAGATAGCCAAAGCTGGATCGCTCCATAGAATTGAGCGTTCGCAAGCAGGGTCGTAGAAGTGCGTCGTTTTATACAAAAACTGCGAGGTATCGCTCAGGGTCAAAAACCCGTGCGCAAAGCCAGCAGGAATCCATAGCTGCTTGCGATTTTCTGCACTCAATTCCAAACCAAAAGATTGACCTCGGGTGGGTGAGTTGACTCGGATGTCCACCGCAACATCCCAAACGCGTCCTTCTACCACGCGAACCAGTTTTGCTTGCGCTTGCGGGGCAACTTGGTAATGCAAACCACGCAAGACTCCTTGCGTACTGAAGCTGTGGTTGTCTTGCACAAAATGCACAGGTTGTCCTACAGCAGCTTCAAAACGCGCTGAGTTGAAGCTTTCCATGAACCAGCCGCGCTCATCTTTGAAAGCTTGGGGTTGAAGTATCAGCAGGCCCTGTAAAGGTGTTTGAATGACTTGCATTATGGTGAGGGAGTTTGGGTCAAATGAAGCAAATACTGACCATATGCATTCTTGGCCATCGGAGTTGCCAGTTGTGTCAATTGTTCTGCATTGATCCAATTCGAGCGAAAAGCGATTTCTTCTGGACAGCAGACCTTCAGGCCTTGCCGATGCTCAATCGTGGCGATAAATTGGCTGGCCTCTAGCAAACTTTCATGCGTACCGGTATCCAGCCAAGCATAGCCACGTTGCATGATTTGGACATTGAGCTGGCTCATTTGGAGATAAGCATCATTGACCGCAGTGATTTCTAGCTCGCCGCGCGCGCTGGGTTTGACGGATTTAGCAATATCGACCACTTGGTTGTCGTAAAAATACAGGCCAGTGACGGCATAGTTGCTTTTGGGTTGCTTGGGTTTTTCTTCAATGCTGTTGGCTTTACCGCTGGTATCAAAGGCCACGACACCATAGCGCTCAGGGTCTTTGACGTGGTAGGCGAATACTGTAGCACCTTGGGTTTGCGCATCGGCTTTCGACAGGAGTTGCTGAAAATCGTGGCCGTAGAAAATATTGTCGCCCAGCACCAAGGCGCTGGGGCTGTTGCCGATGAATGTGTCGCCAAGGATGAAGGCTTGTGCCAAACCATCGGGGCTGGGTTGGATGGCGTACTGCAAGTTGATACCCCATTGGCTGCCATCGCCTAGGAGCTGTTGATAGCGGGGTGTGTCTTGCGGGGTGCTGATGACGAGGATGTCTCGAATACCCGCGAGCATGAGGGTGCTCAAAGGGTAGTACACCATGGGTTTGTCGTACACGGGCAGCAATTGTTTGCTGATGGCGAGTGTGGCGGGGTGCAGGCGAGTGCCAGAGCCGCCTGCTAGGATGATGCCTTTGCGTGTCGTGCTCATGCGGCAACCTTATCTGCATTTTTGCTGTCGTATTGCGTCCTAATCCAATCACGGTAGTTGCCACTTTGCACTTGGGCTATCCAATCGGGGTGATCTAAATACCACTGTACCGTTTTGCGGATCCCAGTGTCAAATGTTTCTTCCGGCTTCCATCCGAGTTCAGTGTGAATTTTGCTGGCATCGATGGCATAGCGCCTGTCGTGGCCGGGGCGGTCTTTGACATAGGTAATTTGGCTTGAGTAACTCTTACCGTCTGTGCGCGGGCACATCTCGTCAAGCAACTTGCAAAGTGTTTTGACAATTTCGATATTAGGTTTCTCGTTCCAGCCGCCAATGTTGTAGGTCTGACCGGGCTTGCCCGCTTCAAGCACGCGGCGGATTGCTCTGCAATGGTCTTTGACGTAGAGCCAATCGCGAATTTGCATGCCATCGCCGTAAATCGGCAAGTCTTTGCCGGCTAGGGCGTTGACGATCATCAGAGGAATGAGTTTTTCTGGGAAATGGAAGGAACCGTAGTTGTTGGAGCAGTTGGTGGTGAGGGTGGGCAGGCCGTAGGTGTGATGGTAGGCGCGCACGAGGTGATCGCTGGCGGCTTTGCTGGCACTGTACGGACTATTGGGCTCGTAAGTGTGCGTTTCAGTGAAGGCGGGCGCATCGTGGGCGAGTGAGCCATAGACCTCATCTGTGGAGACATGAACGAAGCGGAAAGTTGATTTGGACAGTTCAGGCAAAGCGCTCCAGTAGGCACGCACGGCCTCTAGCAGGCGAAAAGTGCCGACCACATTGGTTTGAATAAAAGCTTCTGGCCCGTGGATGGAGCGATCCACATGGCTTTCGGCTGCAAAGTGAACGATAGCTTTGGGTTGGTGCGTTTGGAGTAATTGGCTGATCAAGGCATGATCACTGATATCGCCTTGAACGAAATGGTGTTGGGTATTGCCTTGCAAAGCGCTGAGATTGTGGCGATTACCAGCGTAGGTCAGTGCATCAAGGTTGATGACGGCATCAGCTTGCGATGCGCACCAATCCAACACAAAATTCGAGCCGATGAAACCGGCGCCACCAGTAACCAAAATATTTTTCATATGCACTATCATGATCGTTGACCTGCTATTTTAGGGGACGAACAGAGGATAGACGGAGACTTCTAGCGGTTAACATCCAGACATGCTTGCTAAATTGATGAGTCTCTTTTTACTCGGTCTTGTGCGGCTTCTCACGGGTGCACAAGCACGCTGGCACGGCTGCCCGCCGAAGGCTGAGCAGCGAATTTACTTCGCCAACCACCAAAGCCATGCTGATTTGGTGATGATTTGGGCGGCGCTGCCTTCGGAATTGCGTGGCATTACGCGCCCGATTGCCGCCAAAGATTACTGGACGAAATCACCCTTCAAAAAGTGGATCACCACCGAGGTGTTCAATGCAGTTTATGTGGAGCGTGAGCGCAAAGCGGATGAAAGTGGCGTGCTCAGCGACCCTTTGCAGCCCTTGTTGGATGCCCTAGAAAAGGGAGATTCGATTATCATTTTTCCTGAAGGGACGCGTGGAAATGAGGAGTTGCCCCAGCGCTTCAAATCTGGCTTGTACAACCTCGCTTTGAAATTTCCGCAGGTTGTCTTAATCCCTGCCTGGATCAACAACATCCAGCGTTTGCTGCCAAAAGGTGAGGTGGTGCCTGTGCCTGTGCTGTGCAGCGTGACGTTTGGCGCGCCCATGCAGGTCCACAGCAGTGGCTCGGGGGAGGAAAAGTATGTGGAAGATCATGCAGCCTTTGCTGAGCGCGCGCGAGATGCAGTAATTGCATTGCGGGAGGTGTAGGCATGAACCAGTTTTTACGCGGTATGTCGGCAAGCCAGCAGGTAGGTCTGTTGTTTTTGATTCTTTTTGGTTTGCTGGTAATAGCATCCTTTGCTACGTTTGTGGCCTCTTTTCACGAGAGGGAATCCGAGCGTGGCCAGGCCTGGGCGGCTGAACTCAAGCGCTTATCGGGTTTGCTTAAAACCTCGTGGTTTGTGTCGATTGTTTTCTGGATTGGCTGGGTATTGGGCGAAACAGTGGCGACCGTGTTGTTTGGCATCGTGGCATTTTTTGCTTTGCGCGAGTTCATCACGCTCTCGCCCACAAGGCGTGGCGATCACCGTAGCATGATATTGGCGTTTTTTGTGGTGCTGCCAATTCAGTTTTGGCTGGTGGCGACAGAGCACTTTGATTTGTTTACTGTGTTCATTCCGGTGTATGTGTTTTTAGCGATTCCTGTGGTCAGCGCGCTGGCGGGCGACCCACATCGCTTCTTGGAGCGCAATGCCAAGCTGCAATGGGGCATCATGGTGTGCGTGTATGGCATGAGCCATGTTCCGGCGCTCTTACTACTCGATTTTCCTCGTTGGGATGAGCGAAAAAATGCATTCTTGGTGTTCTTTCTGGTCTTTGTGGTGCAGACTTGCATGGTGGCTCAGCATATTGCGCAGCGGTGGTTGGCCAAGCCAGCACGCGCGCCGCAAATCAGCACGAGTTTTACTTGGACAAGTTGGGCCATCGGTGTGGCTGTAGGAGGCTTCATAGGTGGGCTGCTATCGGCAATTACACCTTTTAAGCCAGGGCAGGCGCTAGGAATGGCTCTGATCGCTTGCGTGGCGGGAAGTTTGGGTCATTTGGTGATGAAAGCATTGAAGCGTGATCGCGGTGTGACCAATTGGAGCGGCGCACCATCTGTAACTGGGGCAACTGGCTTGCTCGATCGTGTGGACGCGCTGTGCTTTGCTGCACCAGTGTTCTTCCATTCGGTGCGCTGGTATTTTGATTTGTAAATCGATTAATAAGCGTTTTTAGCAGTTTGCCCTTGTATTTATTGCATAGCTTGCTATTATTTTGATAGTTATTAACATTTTCATATGCGTATCTTAGGCATTGATCCAGGCTTGCAAACCACAGGTTTTGGCGTTGTGGATGTGCTGCCTTCAGGCTTGTTTTACGTGGCTAGCGGTACGATCACGACCACGCACTTAGACCGCGGCTTGCTGCCGGCGCGACTGAAGGTACTGTTTGATGGGGTGCGTGAAGTGGTCACTACCTACAAACCAGAGCAAACCTCTGTAGAAATCGTTTTTGTGAATGTGAATCCGCAGGCTACATTGCTACTAGGTCAGGCGCGAGGCGCTTGTGTGACGGGCTTGGTTTCTTGCGATTTACCCGTTGCAGAGTACACGGCTTTGCAAATGAAACAAGCCATCACGGGATACGGCAAAGCCGCTAAATCCCAAGTACAGGAAATGGTGATGCGATTGCTCAAACTACCCGGTTTGCCTGGCAAAGACGCGGCTGATGCTTTGGGCCTTGCCATCACCCATGCCCACGCTGGTGTGGCAATGGCTCGCTTGGCTCAAGCAAGCCCGCTGCAACCCAAAGCGCATGCGGCATACAAAGCAGGCCGCAGTTATTGAACCTTATTCAGCGGCGGAGGATTCGCCAGCCAAACGGGCCGTGACTTCTTTTTTACCTAACTTGCGGACAGCGGCAATGGCAGCCAGCTGGCGAGCTTGCGGTTTAGACTTGCCTGTTTCCCAGTGGTAAACGGATTGAGCTGACACGCCCAGCAATATAGCCATCTCATGTGCTGAGAGATTGAGCTTCTTGCGTAAGGTGGCAAAACCACCTGAGCGGAAGCGCAATTTGGGCGAATCTACAGCCGTAGCTTGCGAGACAACGGCTCGTCCACGACCAGCAGGATTACCCAGCTTTTTGATGGCAGCTTCTAAACGTGCAATACGTTTTTTCAGTGCTGCAATCTCAGAGCGCGCTTGCGAGCCGGATTTTTTAGCGGGGGTAACTTCAGCGCGGACTTCTTTTTTAGCGATCCGGCTGATTTCTTTTTTGAGGAGGATGGAAAATTGACTCATAACAATGATGTTAGCTTAATTTGAAAAAATGCCCAACGAGAGAAATAATTATAGATGTAAGCATTGATCTAGATAAAATCCGTGCAACACGCTATCAAAATGGGAGCTTGGGCATGCCGCCACCCATACCGGGCATGCCCTTCATGCCACCCATACCGCCTAGCTTTTTCATCATTTTCATCATCCCGCCACCTTTCATTTTTTTCATCATGCCGCGCATTTGGTCAAACTCATTGAGCAGGCGATTGACCTCTTGAATTTGTACGCCCGCGCCTTGAGCAATGCGCCTTTTGCGGCTGGCTTTAGTTTTACCATCCAATAGCAAACCGGGGTTGCGTCGCTCTTTGGCGCTCATCGAGCTGATGATGCCTTCTTTACGCACAATGTCTTTTTCGGCGCGATTCAAATCGGCCTCGGATGCTTTGCCCGCCAATTGGCTGGGCAACTTATCCATCAAGCTTGATAAGCCGCCCATGTTTTTCATCTGCTGGATTTGCTCTAAAAAATCTTGCAAATCAAAGCCATCGCCACTCTTGATTTTGGCCGCCATCTTCTGCGCGGCGGCCATGTCTACGTTTTGCGTGACTTGTTCGACCAAGGCCAAAATATCGCCCATGCCTAAGATGCGGCCTGCAAAGCGCTCGGCATCAAAGACTTCAAGGCCATCAATCTTCTCGCTCACGCCCGCGAACTTGATCGGAACGCCGGTGATTTGCTTGACCGATAAGGCTGCGCCACCGCGCGAATCGCCATCGGTTTTGGTCAAAATAATGCCAGTTAAGGGCAGGGCGTCTTTAAACGCCTTGGCCGTATTTACCGCATCTTGACCTTGCATCGCATCCACGACAAATAGGGTCTCGACCGGGTTCAAAATGCCGTGCAGCTCTTGAATCTCGCGCATGAGTTGCTCGTCAATCGCCAAGCGACCAGCGGTATCCACGAGGAGCACATCAAAGTAATGATTTTTGGCATAAGTCAGAGCTGCGCGAGCAATATCGGCTGGCTTTTGATCTGGGCTGGATGGAAACCACTCCGCGCCTGCCTGCGCGGTCACAGTTTTAAGCTGCTCGATGGCAGCTGGGCGATACACGTCACCCGAGACGGTGAGTACTTTCTTCTTGCGTTTAGTGATCAGGTGCTTTGCTAACTTAGCCGTCGTCGTGGTTTTGCCCACGCCTTGCAAACCTGCCATCAAAATCACCGCAGGTGGCTGAGCGGCAAGATTGATGTCGCTCACGTCCTCGCCGATAGTTGACACCAATTCACGGTTCACTATGCCGACCAAGGCCTCACCGGGTTTGAGTGATCCGACCACCTCTTGGCCCAAAGATTTCTCTTTGACGCGGGCGATGAAATCACGCACCACGGGAAGCGCCACATCGGCCTCCAGCAAGGCCATGCGCACCTCACGCAGCATGTCAGCCACATTCGATTCAGTCATGCGGGCCTGACCGCTGATGGTTTTGACCAGTTTGGACAGGCGTTCAGAAAGGGCGGAGGCCATGGGGATTAAAGCTCGTGCAGAGGTAAACTTGAAGCCTATGATTTTATCGACTGGCCACGCACCTTGGTTTTGGGCTCTTGCCGCGCTGGCGTTGCTCGCCTATGCCTTGCCTGCGGCTAAGGCGGCAATGTCTGCGAAAGCGGTGCGAACTTGCCTCTTTATGGCTTGGGGCGCGCATGGCGCTTTACTGGTTGCAACTCTGTTTTCGGGACGCTTCGGTTTTGGCCCTGCACTCTCGGTGATGGCGTGGCTGGTGCTCACGGTGTACGCGGTGGAGAGCCGTTTGTACCCACAGCTGCAAAGCCGCCGAGCCTTAGCGGCTTGGGGCGGTGTTGCTCTGCTGGCGGGCATCTTGTTTCCTGGCTCAGCCATGGGGCCACGCGTCTCAGCTTGGCTACCCTTGCATGCTGCCTTGGGCATTGCAGCTTACGGCATGCTGGCAGTGGCTACGGTGCATGCGTGGCTGATGCAAAGCGCCGAGGCCAAAATGCGCACAGCGCAGCACACAGAGACGGGCTTGCCGCTCATGACCTTGGAGCGCTTGATGATGGCTTTTGTCTGGGCCAGCCTCGCCTTGCTCACCGGCACGCTGTTGGCGGGCTGGTTGTTTGCTGAAGATTTGTATGGCGCGGGCAATGCTTGGCAGTGGAATCACAAAACGATTTTTTCTGTGCTGGCTTGGGCGGTGCTTGCACTGCTGCTCTGGGGACGCCGGCAATGGGGCTGGCGCGGCAAGCGCGCGGCGCGTTTTGTGTACAGCGGCGCTGCCTTGTTGCTATTGGCCTACGTGGGCTCGCGTTTTGTGCTGGAAGTGCTGCTCCAGCGCGCCAGTTGAAGGCCTCAGCTCATGAAGTATTTGATTGTTGCACTCGTCGTGGGTCTGGCTTTTTGGGTGTGGCGCAAAAGTCGCTCGGAGACGACACGCTCGGTGGATCAACCCAAGCCCAAAGCACCTCAGGCGAGTAGTACCCAGCCCCAACTCATGATCACCTGCGCAGCTTGCGGCGTTCATCTGCCAAAAGCTGATGCAGTCACTGGGCGGCACGGCTCGTATTGCAGTGATGCGCATCGTCAAGACAAGGAAGCTTGATGGCCGAACCCCTGAGCCGCTTTGCTACTTTGCTTGATGCGAGCGCGCCAGCCTCGCGCGAGTTGGATTTGAGTGACCGAGAAAGCGGCCTTCCACGCCTGTGGCGCGGGTTCATGGCCGCGCGTATTTTGGTGGCTGGTGTGTTGCTGCTCTTGCTGCTGTACTTGCGAGCTTCGGGGCAACCAGCGCAATCTTTGGCTTTTGTGGTGTGTTTGGCCTATTTGGCGCTCACGGTGTGGGTGCGTGTATTGGGTCGCCCATTGTTACCCGGTGATCGACTCGATCCGCAATGGCTGGTGACGGTGGGTGTGGATGTGCTCGTGTTTGGCTTGCTGCTGTATCTGCAAGTTGGCACGATCAATTTCACGCCCTTGTTTGCACTGCCAGTTTTGCTCGCTGCGGTACTTGGCCCGCTGCTGCTGGCCTTGGGCACTGCAGCAGCCGTCACCTTGGCCTTGCTCGTGGATGCTCTGCAATACACGTTGGCGGGAACATCGGATGCCACAGGCCGCTATATTCAAGCGGCGGTCACGGGGGTTGGCCTGTTTGCTGTGGCCTATTTAACGAATCAATTGTCTGCGCGCTTGGTGAGGCAAGAGATCGTGGCCAAGGGCAGCGAGATGGCTGCGCGGGCGCAGATTCAGGTCAACCAATTGGTGATTGATAACTTGGGCGATGGCGTGCTCGTGATCGATGCCAATGGCGTGGTGCATGCGGCCAACCCTGCTGCCAGAGAGATGCTGGGCGTTGATATCGCGCGCGAGCCAATGCTGGCAAAACCTCCCTTTGTGTTGGCAGCGAAGGTGGCTTGGGGCGGTTTGGCCGAGTTAGCCGCGCGCAGTTTGCAATACCAGCAAGCCACCAGTGCGGAGATCACTATCACCGATGCACAGTCGGTAGCGCGCATGCTGCATGTCAAAACCAGTCTGTCGATCGTGCCTGGCAGTGCTGAGCAAGGCAATTTATGTGTTCTGTTCATGGAAGATTTGCGTGAAGTGGAGGCTCGGGTGCGCACCGAAAAACTCGCTGCCATGGGGCGCATGTCGGCGGCAGTCGCGCATGAGATTCGTAATCCATTGTCAGCCATTTCGCAGGCCAATGAGTTGCTGGCTGAAGAAATGCACGAGCCTCATCAGCAGCGTTTGGTGCGCATGGTGGCTCAAAACGTTCAGCGCCTGACGCGTGTGGTAGATGATGTGCTGGATGTCTCGCGTGCTGAGTCTGGCGGTCGCACCGCGGCAGTGTTGCGCGATCCGAGTCGATTGATTCACAGTGTTTGCCAAGATTGGATGCATCAAAATAAGGTGGAAAATTGTCAGTTGGCCGGCATAGAATATGCACCTATTGCTATTGAATTTGAAGCAGATCATTTGCGCCGTGTACTGATCAATTTACTAGATAATGCAGTGCGTCACGCCAGCGGTCGGGCCGATTCGATCCAGGTACGGCTACAGAACGCCCCGATTCAGCAAGGCGGGCTATTGCTCAGCATTTGGAGTGATGGCCCGCCGATTGAACAAGGTGTGCAACGCCATTTGTTTGAGCCATTTTTTAGCTCGCAAAGTCGCTCCAGCGGATTGGGTTTGTACATTTGCCGTGAATTGTGTATTCGGCACGGCGCGTCAATCAACTATGAGCGCAGCATGCGCAAACTGGGCAGTCAGGTGCAGCCTAAAGATGGCAATGACTTCACGCTGCACATTCGCCACAGCATGGAAGTCACCCAGCCCATGCCCTTGATGTGATAGCCGCCCTACAATGTCACTATGAGTTTTTTGGCTTCTGACCCCCTCCATGATGTCCGATTTGACAAAGACGGCGCAAGCCGCGTCTTGGTCATCGACGATGAACCGGATCTGCGCACTTTGTATGAATTAAGTCTCACGCGTGAAGGCTATGAGGTGGTCACCGCAGGCACAGTCGCCCAATCCATGCAAGAGTTGCAAGCTGGCGTGTTTCATGCTGTGGTCTCGGATATGCAACTACCCGATGGTTTGGGGTTGGAGGTGCTGAGGTTCCTCTCGGGAAGTCAACGCAGTGAGCGATGTGTGGTGATCACTGCCCATGGTTCGGCAGAAAATGCTGTTGAGGCTTTGAAGGCAGGAGCTTTTGATTATTTGACCAAACCAGTCGATCTCAAACAATTTCGTGCCGTCGTGGCGCAGGCTGTGCGCTTGGGCCGCGATGCCGCAGGTTCTGCACTGACTGTGGTGGCAGAACCCATTGGTTCGCCATCGATCCGAGTGCACACGGAGTTGCTTGGCGCGACAACACTGAGTACTCAAGGCGCGCAAGCACTTGAAGCGATTGTTGGATCCTCTGAGGTGATGAGTCAACTTCGCGCACGTATAGCCAAGGTCGCGCGCAGCATGGCACCCGTGCTGGTGCATGGTGAATCAGGAACGGGCAAAGAGCTGGTGGCGCGTGCGATCCATGCCTGTAGTCACCGAAGCGACGGACCCTTCATTGCGGTCAATTGCAGCGCTATTCCAGAGCAGTTGCTAGAAGCCGAGTTCTTTGGCGCGCGCAAAGGCGCTTTCACCGGAGCCACTGCCGATCGAGTGGGCTTTTTCCAAGCTGCGCAAGGTGGCACTTTGTTCTTGGACGAAGTGGGTGACTTACCGCTTTCGATGCAGGCTAAATTATTGCGCGCTATTCAGGAGCGCTGTGTGCGCCCGCTGGGCGACACGCAAGAGCAGCCAGTCAATGTGCGTATCGTCAGTGCAACACACCGGGATTTGCCGGCGGCTGTGGACGAGCATCAGTTTCGTCAAGATTTGTTTTATCGCCTCAATGTGATTGACATCTCACTGCCGCCACTGCGCCAGCGCCGTGAAGATTTACCTGAATTGGTCAAGCGCCTGCTGGTACGAATCGCCGTCGAATCGCAATTGCCCTTGCCGGACGATACGGGTCTGCTGGTAGCGCAGTTACAGGCCATGCCATTGCCCGGCAATGTGCGTGAATTAGAAAATCTGCTGCATCGTGCCATGGCTTTGTCAGATGGTCAGCAACTCTCGCTAGAAGGCGCTGGCTTGCCGCTGAAGGACAGCCCACTTGCACTAACTGCTGCATCTGTCAGTAACTCATCAGTTGTGAACAGTGATCCGATTGAAAACGCAAGAGAATTGCCCAAAGATTTGCAGGCTCATTTGGATGAACAAGAACGACAGATCATTGTGCGTGCCCTGAAAGACACAGGCTTTAATCGCACCGCAGCCGCAGCACGTTTGGGCATGAGTTTGCGCCAAATTCGTTATCGGATGACTCGTTTAGGCATTGAAGACGACGAGGGCGCAGGTGGGTGAGGTCGGCGCGGCATGGCGACAGGGCTGGTGGACGCAAGCGCAACGCTTAGATTCACCCAATGTGGGCCAGCGCCCAAGCACTTCAGTGATTGACACGGTGATTGTGCATTCCATCAGCTTGCCTCCTGGCCAATATGGTGGCCAAGAGGTTCAGGCCTTTTTTACCAACCAGCTCGATTGGGATGCGCATCCTTATTTCCAGCAGATTCGCGGCATGCAAGTTTCTGCGCATTTTTATATCCAACGCGATGGGCAATTGTGGCAGTTTGTGAGCTGCGATGAGCGCGCTTGGCATGCTGGGCAATCGAGCTTTGCAGGGCGCGACAA
>JAYVJQ010000473.1:0-6950 GCA_043769055.1 Allobrachymonas sp. | reverse complement strand
CCAGCTGAACTATCCACCCAAGAAATTCAGCGCCTTGACAGCGCGCATTTTTTGCATCCGTTCACCGATTTCAAAGCACTCGCTGCCAAGGGCGCGCGGGTGATGACGCACGCTGAGGGCGTGTATGTGTGGGATTCTGAAGGAAAGAAAATATTTGACGGCATGAGCGGCCTATGGTGCGTCAACGTGGGCTATGGTCGCCAAGAACTGGCCGATGCTGCTGCCCAGCAGATGATGACGCTGCCCTATTACAACGCCTTCTTTCAAACCACCAATGTGCCCGCTGTGAAGCTGGCGCACAAACTCTCGCAGTTGGCCACGCCGATCGGCGAGCGCCGCTTCGACCATGTGTTTTTCTCCTCCAGCGGCTCAGAGAGCAACGATTCGAACCTGCGCATGGTGCGCCGCTACTGGGATTTGCTGGGCCAACCGCAGCGCAAAACCGTGATTTCGCGCAAAAATGCCTACCACGGCAGCACCGTGGCCGGCGCATCGCTGGGCGGCATGATCGGCATGCACGAGCAGGGCGATTTGCCCATTCCAGGCATTGTTCACATCGAGCAGCCCTACCATTTTGAAAATGCGCATCCCGGCGAAACTTTGGATGCATTTGGCCTGCGCGCAGCGGGCTGGTTAGAAGAAAAAATCTTAGAACTAGGCGCGGATAAGGTTGCCGCTTTCATCGCCGAGCCGGTGCAAGGCGCAGGCGGTGTGATCATTCCCCCGGCCACCTATTGGCCCGAGATTCAGCGCATTGTGGATAAATACGGTATTTTGCTGATTTCCGATGAAGTGATTTGTGCTTTTGGTCGCTTAGGACACTGGTTTGCTTATCAGAAATTTGGCTACAAGCCAGATCTGATCACCTTTGCGAAAGCAGTCACCAGCGGTTACGTGCCGCTGGGCGGCGTGATGGTGGGCAATCGCGTGGCGCAGGTGCTGATCGACAAAGGTGGTGAGTTCAACCATGGCTACACCTACAGCGGCCACCCCGTGGCTTGCGCTGTGGCGTTGGCCAATATCGAGGTGATGGAGCGCGAAAACTTGGTAGTCAAAGTGCGCGACGAGCTTGCTCCTTATTTAGCCACCCACTTTGGTGCTTTGGCCGATCATCCCTTAGTGGGCTTGGCCGAGACTTGCGGCTTAGTCGCTGGCTTGGTGTTGGTGCAAGACAAAGCCACCAACACGCCATTTTCCAGCGACAAAGGGGTTGGGATGATTTGCCGCAAACACTGTTTTGCCAATGGCCTGATCATGCGCGCCGTGGGCGATAGGATGATCATCGCACCTCCGCTGGTGTGCAGCCTCGCGCAAATCGATGAATTGCTCCGATTGATTCGGTATTGCCTTGATTTGACTTGGACAGAGCTTAAGCAAATGGGTTATGTTTGACCACGCACTGACACTTTCGTGCGGCATGAGATTTGCTACTAGGGATAGCGCCTATCAACACCTGATGACCGCCCGATTACTATGCAAGAGATTGTCTTGATTTTTGATTTTGATATTTTTCTTTAGGAGAACACAATGCCATTTTCTTCCTCTTTTTTGTTCAAAGGACTTCGTGCCTTGTCAGTCTGCATTGCAGCCGCTGGCCTGATGTCTGCCACCGTGAGCGCACAGGCGCAAAGCAAGGTGCTCAACATTTACAACTGGTCCGATTACATCGCACCCGACACGATTGCAAATTTTGAGAAAGAAACAGGCATCAAAGTTCGTTACGACAACTTCGACAACAATGAAATCTTGCATGCCAAATTGGTCGCAGGCAAAACCGGCTACGACATCGTCGTTCCCTCATCGAACTGGGCTCGCTTGCAAATTGAAGGCGGCTTGCTGGCCAAACTGGACAAATCCAAGCTGCCCAACTTAAAGAATATGGATCCAGCAGTGCAAGCTCAGTTGGCCAATTTGGATCCAGGTAACCAATTCATGGTCAATTGGCTCTGGGGCTACACCACAGTGGGTATCAATGTGGACAAAGTCAAGGCAGCGCTGGGCAATGAGCCCATGCCGGCCAATGTGTGGGAGCTGGCACTCAATCCAAAATATGCCTCCAAGCTCAAATCATGCGGCGTGAGCTTCTTGGACAGTGCCTCTGAAATTATCCCCGCAGTCTTGCACTACATGGGCAAAGATGCTTACTCCAAAACACCTGCTGATTACGCCGCCGCAGCCGCCGTGCTCAAAGAAGTGCGTCCGCATGTCACCCTGTTCTCTAGCTCAGGCTACATCAACGACATGGCCAGCGGCTCCATTTGCTTGGCGCTGGGCTGGTCGGGTGACATCAATATCGCGCGCAATCGTGCTATCGATGGAAAAACGGGTCAAAAAATTGAAGCATTAATTCCTAACAATGGCGGTGTCTTGTTCTTTGACAGCATGGTCATTCCTGCAGATGCACCCAACATGGACAACGCGCATGCATTCATGAACTACATCATGCGCCCCGAGGTGCATGCAGCCATCACCAACCAGGTGTTTTACGCCAACCCCAATCGCGAATCGCGTAAATTCATCAAGCCAGAAGTAGCTAACAATCCCACCGTGTTTCCTAGCGCGGCTGACATGGCCAAAATGGTGCCACCCAAAGCGCTGAACAACGACATGCGCCGTTTGCAAACGCGCACCTTCACCTCGTTCAAAACAGGCTTGTAATCACCATGGCGGCAGGCTACCTCAGTATCCAGACGGTCGTCAAAAAATTTGGCGAAGCGGTAGCCGTTGATAGTGTCTCTTTGGACATCGCGCAAGGCGAAATATTTGCATTGCTTGGCTCATCGGGATGCGGTAAATCCACCTTGCTGCGCATGTTGGCTGGTTTTGAAGAGCCGACCTCAGGCAAAATTTTGCTTGAAGGGCAAGATCTCACGCGTTTGCAGCCGCAGGAGCGGCCTGTGAATATGATGTTTCAAAGTTATGCGCTGTTTCCGCATCTCACCGTGTGGGACAACGTGGCCTTTGGTTTGCAGCGTGAGGGGTTGCCTAAAGCAGAAATTGCCCAGCGCGTTGATGCCATGCTGGGCATGGTGCAGCTAGCCCAATATGCCAAACGCAAGCCTCATCAGCTCTCGGGCGGTCAGCAACAGCGTGTGGCACTGGCCCGTAGTTTGGCAAAAAAGCCTCGTTTGCTACTTCTGGATGAGCCGCTGGGCGCTCTGGATAAAAAATTGCGCGAGAGAACTCAGCTCGAACTAGTCTCCATCATTCAAAAAGTGGGCGTGACGTGTGTGATGGTCACGCATGATCAAGAAGAAGCCATGACGATGGCCAGTCGCATCGGTGTGATGAGCGAGGGCAGAATTCTTCAAGTCGGTCGCCCCACCGATATTTACGAAACGCCCAACTGCAAATTCGTCGCAGATTTCATCGGCAGCGTGAATTTGTTTGCGGGCAAAGTAGCCGTGGATGAACCCGATCATGTGGTGATCCAATCTGCTGATTGCCAGCACTACGTGAGCCACGGCATCACAGGCACTTCAGATATGGCAGTGCATGTGGCGGTGCGGCCAGAAAAGATCTGCATCGCTAAGACTGCGCCGACCGTTGATGACTATGACGATCCGCGTCAGCTGGGCTACAACACAGTGATTGGGCAAGTCACGGGGCTGTCTTATTTAGGTGCGCAAACAGGCTATCACGTGCAGTTGGCCAGCGGTCAGCGCGTGAAAGTCACGAAAGCCAACGACGCACGTCATGACGAAACTGCCATTCTTGGCGGGGACACCGTGCATCTGTCTTGGTGGGGTAGTGACGTTGTGGTTCTTCCACAGTAATCAGAGGAAAAAGTGCAAGTAGCCGGCATGGAATCTGCGCAGAATGCTCATCTTTCGATAGCATTTAAGCTGCGTGCCTTATTGGAAAAGGCCACTGCACGCTTTGGTCGTGGTCTGGTCTATGGCGTGCCGATGCTGTTTCTGTTGGCGTTTTTTGCAGCCCCATTTTTGGTGGTGCTGCGCATCAGCTTCTCTGAAATGGTGGGCGTTCGCTTCAAAGACATCGTAGGCTTTGCAGATGGCGAATTCTTCATCAAGCTGCGTTATGCCACTTATGTATTTCTCACAGAAGATCCGCTGTACATCAAGACCTATCTTTCATCCCTTGAATTTGCCGCGATCACCACCGTGATCTGCTTGGCCATTGGATACCCCATGGCCTATTTCATGGCTCGCAGCCCAGCTTCGGTTCGCCCGGCTTTGGTCATGCTCGTGATGCTGCCGTTTTGGACATCGTTTTTGCTGCGCGTGTATGCATGGAAGATGCTGCTGGCTGACAGTGGTGTGTTCAACAACATCGCTCTGGCGCTGGGTTTGATCGATAGCCCCGTGAAGATGATGCACACGCCATTTTCCTTGGTGCTGGGCATGGTCTATACCTATCTTCCTTTCATGGTGTTGCCGCTTTATGCCAATTTGGTGAAGATGGATATACGGTTGCTCGAAGCGGCGCGCGATTTGGGTGCTAGCCCTTGGGTCTCGTTTTGGCGGGTCACGGTGCCCTTGAGTAAAAACGGCATCATTGCCGGTGCGCTTTTGGTTTTTATTCCCTGTGTCGGTGAATTTGTGATTCCCGAGCTTCTGGGTGGCCCGCAAACTTTGATGATTGGCCGCGTGCTCTGGGATGAGTTCTTCAGCAACAATGATTGGCCCATGGCAGCCAGTGTGGCTGTCGTGATGGTGTTGATGATCGTGGTGCCACTGGCGTACTTTAACAAGCTGCAAAATGATGCAGCACTGGCAGGCCGCTTATGAAAAATCCTGCTGGCTTGATCACATCGCGCGTCTGGCTAATCGCCTGCTTCGCGTTCCTCTACATTCCTATCCTGACGCTGATCATTTTGAGCTTCAATGCCAGTCCACTTGTTACCACATGGGGCGGCTTCTCGCTACGCTGGTATGGCGAGTTGATGCGCGATCAAGCCTTGTTGTCTGGTCTGTGGCTATCTTTAAAAATCGCAGTTCTCACGGCGATTTCCTCGGTGATATTGGGCACGATGGCAGCCTTTGCATTGGTCAAATTCAAGCATTTTCCGGGCAAAACCTTGTTCTCTGGGATGGTCAATTCGCCATTAGTGATGCCAGAGGTCATTATTGGTTTGTCGCTGCTCTTAATGCTTGTGTCCGTGCAGCGCGCTGTGGGCTTCCCAGAGCGCGGCATGCTCACCATGTGGATCGGCCACACCTTGCTCGGCTTGGCCTATGCCACCGTGGTGATCAGCGCTCGCCTGCGTGAAATGGATCCTGCTCTGGAAGAAGCCGCGAAGGATTTGGGTGCCAAACCTTTGCAGGTGTTTTTCTTGATCACATTGCCTCTGATCTCGCAATCGTTAATCTCCGCCGGCTTGCTCACTTTCACACTTTCGCTCGATGATGTGGTGCTCTCAGCCTTCCTATCTGGCCCAGGTTCCACCACAATGCCTTTGGTGATTTTCAGCCGCGCACGCTTGGGGCTCAATCCTACCGTCAATGCAGTGGCCACCATCACCGTACTGGTAGTGGGCATAGCCGTCGTGCTGGCCAGTTTATGGATTGCCCGGCAAGAGCGTAAACGAAGCAAGGAACAGTCCATGGCTTTGCGGCTCACCACTTGATCACGTTATTTATTTTTTTCACGTCACGCCATAACAGGAGAACCACCATGAACTTACAGAGAAAAATCATCGTTGTTGCATTGGCCTGCGCCATGCCTTGGATGAGTGCACAGGCGCAAACCGCTGCCGATTTACAAAAAGAAATTGAGCTGCTCAAAGCGCAATTGCGCTCTTTGCAAGAGCGAATCGAAGCTGTGGCCAATAAGCCAGCGGCCGGCGGTGTTGATCCCGAGGAGTTCAATCGTATCAAAATCAAAGTGGAATCTGCCGAAGACAACACGATTGCAGCGGGCTTTGCTGGCTTGAAGATCAACGGCATGATTGATCCCACCTTCATCTACAACAAGCGCCAAAATCAGGCGGGCTTTGTGTTTTTGAACAACTTCAATGGTGCAGGCAATTCGGGCCCAGGCGACTCTTACTCTTATGACAACAGCTATTTTGGCCAGGCTATGCTGGATATTCAGAAAGAAACCGAAGGTGGCACCAAGTGGCGTTTGACTCTAGCGCCCCACAAGTCAGCAAGTTCCGCCTACAACGTTGGCTCGATTGTGCACGAGGCATCGGTCTCCATTCCAATTGCTGGCCCAGCCACTCGCTTGATCGCAGGCCAAATGCCCGATTGGTCGGGCTATGAATACATCTGGTCGCATCAGCAGCCGCTGATCAGTCACAACTTGCTGTTTGATTTCACCATTCCGAGCTTCTATAGCGGCGCAGGTATGGAGTTTTCGCGCGGCAAATGGCTGTCTAAATTCATGGTGGGTAACATCAATGAGGCGCGCAAAGGCGCCGGTGCGAAATCTCCTGGTGTGGCTTACCGCGTGGATTACGCCAAAGGCGAGTTCAGCGGCTTTGGCTTTGCTGGAAGCCACTCGTTCGGTGATAAAAATGCAGGCGGCAAATACAACTTGTTTGAAGTCGATGGCTACTACACACGGGGCGATTGGGTCTTGCAAGGTCAGCTTGGCTTAGGTAACTCTAAGGCAGGCGCTGCAAATGGTAGTAAAGCGAACTGGACGGGATTGTCTGCATTGGCGGGCTACAAAGTCACACCGCGCTTTCAAACGACGGCACGATTTGATATGGTCATGAATAAGAAAAATGGAGGCGGTGTTTTTGGTGCTGCGGCGCAAGAACGCTGTGGCTTTATTGACGTGGATGGCGATGGCATTTTTGATACCACCTCGGGTGGGCCAGATTGCGAAATGATTGCCGATGGCCGCAATGGCTTTGGCCCCATCATGGAAAACTCAACAGGCGTTTGGTTGCCAACTGGCAAAGGCGCCACTCGCACTGCCCTGAGTTTGGGCATGAGTTATCTATTCAATCAAACCACCACTTTCAAAGCAGAATACCG
>JAYVJQ010000472.1:0-3402 GCA_043769055.1 Allobrachymonas sp. | reverse complement strand
CCGCAGATTCGCGCAGGCAAAGTCAAGGCGCTGGGTATTGCAGGTTTACAAAGAAGCGAAGCGCTGCCCGGCGTGCCTACCATTTCGGAGAGTGGTGCAAACATCGGCTTGCGAGATTTCGACACGCCCGGCTGGGTCGCGCTCTACGCACCGAAGGCTCTGCCCGCACCCATCGTAGCCAAGCTGCAAGATGCCATCGCCAAGGTGCTCACACAGCAAGATGTGATCCAGCGCTTCGCCGCAGCCGGCGCGCAAGCCAAATTCATGAATGCCGCAGAGCTCACCGCATATGAAGCGGCTGAGACACGCAAATGGAGCGAGGCCGTCAAGTATTCGGGAGCGAAGATTGATTGACAGCGATTTCCGAAAACTATTCGAGACCTGCCGCACGATAGCTGTGGTGGGTTTGTCAGACCGCCCTGAGCGCCCAAGCTTTGGCGTGGCGCAATACATGCAAGCGCAGGGCTACCGCATCATTCCTGTGAATCCGAATGCCCTTGAGATTCTCGGAGAAAAATGCTATGCCTCGTTGCTAGACATTCCGCATTCGATAGAAATGGTCAACGTGTTTCGCCGCAGCGAAGATGTGTTGCCCATTGCCCTGCAAGCCGTGCAAATAGGTGCAAAGTTTTTGTGGCAACAAATCGGTGTGATGAACGAAGAAGCGGATGCTTTAGCGCAATCGCATCGCCTGATCAGCGTGATGGATCGCTGCTTGAAAATTGAGCACGCACGTCACCTTGCAAGCTCATCGAGCACTTGAGCTGAAAAGTGTTGATCAATGAATGCGGCCATGCCATCGAAAACGGCATCCAAACTGCGTCCTTTTTCTGCAAACGCAGCTTGCATCAGCGCTGAGTTTTCAAACAAACCATGCAGATACAGGCCCGCGACGTTGCCCTGATCATTCAACCAAACAGCCTGCTCTGCTCTGTGTAAACCATCCGTACTGTAGCTCTGGCCTTGGTGAATTTCATAGCCACTCAATGGCAAGCCCGACATGAAATGCCAAGGGCCTTGCATTTGCTCAAGTTGCAACTTTGTATGGCGCAGCTTCTTATGCAGCGCAAATTCAGTGCGTAGTCGCAGCAGCCCCAAGCCATCCTCATCACCAGGCTCACCTTCTGCGCCGAGTGGATCAGAGATCGACTGCCCCAGCATTTGCAAACCGCCACAAATGCCAAGCACGTGGCGGCCTTGTGCTGCATGCGCAAGAATGGTTTGATCTAAGCCTTGCGCGCGCAGCCAAGCCAAATCGCTTCGCGTGCTTTTGCTGCCGGGCAAGATGATCCAGTCTGCGCTGGCCGCATCCGCTGGACTGCGTGCCCAAATCAAACGCAAACCTTGCACATTCTTCAAAGGCTGAAACTCATCCAAATTGCTGATGTGCGGATACGCGATCACGGCCACGGTGGTGTGAACTTGCCCTGCGCTTCGGCTGCGATCATCAAACACGCCGTCTTCTTCGGGCAAGCCATGCTCGCGCCACATCGGCAGGGTGGCCACCACGGGGATGCCCGTTAAATCTTGCAGCATTTGCGGCGCGGGAGCGAGCAGGCTGGCATCGCCGCGAAATTTATTGAGCACGAAACCTTTGATCAGCGCTCGCTCCTCAGAAGGCAACAAGCCCCAAGTGCCATACAGATGCGCAAACGCGCCGCCGCAATCAATATCGCAAATCAGCAGGCAGCGTGCATCGGCATGCCTGGCCACACGCATGTTGACAATATCGCTGCTGTGCAGATTGATCTCGGCTGGAGAGCCCGCGCCTTCAATCACAACCACATCATGCGATGCGCGCAATGCATCTAAGCTCTGCGCAATCACGGGCCATACTTTTTCGCTGCGGCCACGCCAGGGCATCTGGGTTAATTCGCGGCTCACCTCGCCCAGCAACACGACTTGGCTGTGCGTATCCGCCTCGGGCTTGAGCAAGAGCGGATTCATCAAGACACTGGGCACAGCTTTGGCAGCCAGTGCTTGGAAATACTGGGCACTGCCGATCTCGCCCAAGCCACCATCCGGCCTTGCCACCACACGCGCGTTGTTGCTCATGTTTTGCGCCTTGAAAGGTGCAACGCGCAAGCCTTGGCGCTGGTAGTAGCGGCACAGCGCGGTGGCCAGCCAGCTCTTGCCCGCGCCACTGGTCGTGCCCAACACCATGATGCAGACCGCTGTCATAAAAGATCACTCATACGATTTCTTTCCATGCCGATAGAAAGGCATTCTGCGCAGGAGCGGTATGCACGCGCATGCGTGCCCAGCGCGGTAAACCCATGCTGTGGGTGTCGCGTAATGCCACGCCAAAAGAAAATAAAGCTTGCAAGCGAGCAGCGTGCAATTGCGCATCCTCTGCCAGTTGCACCACGAAAAAATTGCATGCACTCTGCTGATAGCGGATGCCCAATTCTTCGAGCATGCTCAGTTGTATGTTTTTTAGTTCCCGCAATCGCACCAATGAATCTGCCAGCCACGCCTGAACAGAATCACTGCCCCAAGCGCCCAGCATGGCCTGCGCCTCTGCGCTGAGCACCCAAGATGGCTCTAACTCGCGCATCTTGTTCGCCAACGATGAAGCCACGCTTGAATGCAGGGATGAGTGCAAAGGAGCTATGGCATACGCCCCACGCACCCCACACAAGCCCAGTGCTTTATTGGGAGACCACAAGCTCCACGCTGTATCTAAAGCACTTCTTGGCAAAGCATGGCCGTCCAAAAGCAAAGGTTGATAGACCGCATCAATCACTGAAAGCACACCACCGCCTACCCATCGTTGCGCTAATGCCTCGCCCGATAAATTCTCCCCCAGCGGGCTGCTGGGCACAGTCAGCCATTGCATGTCGATGCCTTGATCTGTGCCCTGCGCGATCACCTGATGCCCGCATGCCAGCGCGCTCGCAGCGTAATCGCCATAGGCTGGCGTGGGCACGCTCACCACAAAAGTACGTTCCCCGTTGAGCAAGCGCAGCGCAACGTGCATGCGAGCAATCAACTCACTGGCACTACCGCCCAGCAACACACGATTGGCATGCACGCCATGCCAATGCGCTAGTTGCTCGATCAGCTCAAAATAGCTGCCTTCAGGATAGCGCTGGCGATCCGCCTTCATCACAGCCTCTAGCGCCTGCGGGCAAGGCCCTAGCGCATTGGCATTGATTGAAAAGTCCCAAGGCACATTTGCGCCGCCATGAACTCGCATCATCGCCAACCCACATTCGCTATTAAATTTATAGCGCTTAGCGCAAGTAATACGCCGGCTAAGAGCACTTTTTTTGCTAAAAGAATGACGCGCGGCAGATGCGATGCTTTGGGATATTCGCCGCTGGCATTCAGCACATAAACGCCCGTTTTTTCTAATCTGAGATTCAGCGCCAAAGCAAATGCCGCCATCGGCCAGCCGCT
>JAYVJQ010000471.1:0-3832 GCA_043769055.1 Allobrachymonas sp. | reverse complement strand
CGGCAATTTGCCGCTGGGCAAAGGCGATGATGCGCAAGAAATTCCTTCAGCAGAGTTGCTTGAGGGCCGCGTGAACGAAGCGATTACGGTCATCAAAGATGTGCGCACGCTTTGGCAAGATTGGCTGCACTCGGTCGATGAAAAATTTGAGCAACTGCAAAGTCACGAGCTGCGCGCCAGCTGGAAAGCGCAAATCCGTGCGCCTCTAGCGAATATGTTTTCGGGCGGAGCATTCAAAGGCATCTTGGATGAGGCTCAGGCCATCCACAAGCGCGTGCTCAAGGGGCGTGTGTGGATTGCGCTGCACATGCATGCGGGCGATGGCAATGTACACACCAACATCCCTGTGAACAGCGATGATTACGAGATGCTGCAAACCGCGCACGAAGCCGTGGGCCGCATCATGGCGCTGGCTCGCCGCTTGGATGGCGTGATCTCGGGCGAGCATGGTATTGGCATCACAAAATTGGAATTTTTAAGCGATGCAGAGCTGAAACCTTTTGCAGATTACAAAGCCAAGGTCGATCCAGAGGGTAGATTCAATAAAGGTAAGCTGCTACGAAATAGTGAGCAATCCGCGCAGGTAAATACTAATGAAAACGCCAAAAACACTTCAAAAGATGTGGGCGATACTTGGTATGCCGATTTAACGCACGCCTACACACCATCGTTCGGTTTGATGGGGCATGAATCGCTGATCATGCAGCAATCGGATATTGGCGACATTGCAGATTCGATCAAAGATTGCCTGCGCTGCGGCAAGTGCAAACCCGTGTGCGCCACGCATGTGCCGCGCGCGAATTTACTCTATTCGCCACGCAACAAAATCTTGGCTACTTCGCTCTTGATCGAAGCCTTTTTGTACGAAGAGCAAACGCGCCGAGGCGTGTCGATCAAGCATTGGGAAGAGTTTGAAGATGTGGCCGATCACTGCACGGTCTGCCACAAATGCGAATCACCTTGCCCGGTGAAGATTGATTTTGGTGATGTGTCGATGAACATGCGCAACTTGCTGCGCAAGATGGATAAAAAATCTTTCCGCCCCGGCAATGCAGCGGCCATGTTTTTCTTGAACGCTACCAATCCTGAGACGATCAAGTTCATGCGCTCAGCCATGGTCGATGTGGGCTTCAAAGCACAGCGCTTGGCCAATGATTTGCTGCGCGGCTTGGCCAAGAAGCAAACCGCAAAACCGCCCGCCACTTTGGGCGCAGCGCCGATCAAAGAGCAAATCATTCACTTCATCAACAAGAAAATGCCTGGCGGCCTGCCAAAGAAAACCGCGCGCGCCTTGCTCGATATTGAAGACAACGATTACGTACCGATCATTCGCAATCCGAAAGCGACAACGGCTGAGACGGAAGCGGTGTTTTATTTCCCCGGCTGCGGATCGGAGCGTTTATTCAGCCAAGTGGGCCTCGCCACGCAAGCCATGCTCTGGCACGCAGGCGTGCAAACGGTGCTACCACCCGGCTATTTGTGCTGCGGCTATCCGCAGCGAGGCTCGGGGCAGTTTGACAAAGCCGAGAAGATGATCACGGATAACCGCGTGCTCTTCCATCGCGTAGCCAATACGCTCAATTACTTGGACATCAAAACCGTGGTGGTGAGCTGTGGCACTTGCTACGACCAGTTGCAGGGCTACCAGTTCGACAAAATCTTCCCCGGCAGTCGCATCATTGATATTCACGAGTATTTGCTGGAAAAAGGCATCACACTCAATACGGCGCAGCAGGGTGGCTATCTCTACCACGAGCCCTGCCACAACCCGATGAAGCTGCAAGACTCGTTGAAAACCGTCAAGGCACTGGTGGGCGAGAACGTGCTCAAAAACGAGCGTTGCTGCGGTGAATCAGGCACTTTAGGGGTTACGCGACCCGATATTTCCACCCAAGTGCGCTTCCGCAAAGAAGAAGAGTTGCGCATCGGCGAAGCGCAGCTCAGAGCCAGCGGCGCAGTCGCAGAGAAAGCCAATGTCAAAATCCTCACCAGCTGCCCTAGCTGCTTGCAAGGACTCTCCCGTTACGGCAACGATCTACAAAATGGCCTGCTAGAAGCCGATTACATCGTAGTGGAGATGGCCAACCAAATTTTGGGCGAAAACTGGCTGCCAGACTATGTGGGCAAGGCCAACCAAGGCGGTATTGAGCGCGTCTTGGTGTGATGGTAAATGTGCGCTTTGTCACAAAAAGCCGCTGTATGCGGTTTTTTGCATGGGAATCTCCCTTAATTTGTGACTTTTATCCACCAGATGGGCTTGTTAGCACCCCGCAAAAAGCCCTACTATCAAAGGGTTCGACCACTACACAGCTGAGCATACGGCACAACTCCAATTTCCATGGCGCAGACTTCACCTATTGATCCCTCTTTTTTTCGCCTCTCTGCTGCAAGTGCTTTGCTCGCCTTGGCTTGCATGAGCAGTTCAGCTTGGGCGCAAGCACCAGCTGCCAGCAGCGCAGGCGAGGTGGAGTTCATGCGCGGCGTCGGTTTTGCGCAATCCGCTGGCCAAACGCCGCGCACCTTGGGCAAAGGCTTGCAATTGCAAGAAGGCGACCGTTTGACCACGGCTGACGGCGCATCTGCTGTGATCAAGCTGCAAGATGGCACACGTATGACGGTGCGCCCCGGAAGTGAAATGGTACTCTCCCAGTTCAAATACAAAGCCGATGCACCCGACAACGGCATGGTGATCAATATGCTGCGTGGCGGCCTGCGCGCCATCACCGGCTTGATTGCCAAAAGCTCGCCGAACGCCGCGCGTATTCAAACCAACACGGCCACCATTGGCATTCGCGGCACAGACTTTGACGCACGCATTTGCAGCCGCGATTGCGGAAATGAAGCCAGTCGTATCACAGCACAAGCCAAGCCCAACGCAGTGCAAGCCAGCGCCAAGGTGCTGACCTCGCGCGGCGAGGTGGCCGCCGTTGATACGGCGGGCCAGCGCCGCCGCTTGGTCGATGGGGGCAGTGTGTATCCCGGCGATGTGGTCGAAACAGGCCCAAGCACCCAAGCCATTTTGGCTTTCCGCGATGAATCTAAGGTCACGGTGGGTGCGACCAGCCGCTTTCGCATTGACAATTTTGTGTTTGACAGCAAAAACGCCGGCGAAGGCCGCATGCTCACCTCCTTGCTGCGCGGCACAGTACGCGCGCTGACTGGCTTAATCGGCAAGTCCAACAATAAAAACGTCACCTACAGCACATCGACTGCCACCATCGGTATTCGCGGCACCGATGTACTCATGCGCTGCACTGGCGTTTGCGCTGGCGAGCCAGTAGCGGCTGGCGATGGACTGCAAGTGTTTACTTACTCTGGTTTGGTCGACGTGACCAAACTCACAGATTTTACGAGTACTTTGGCACTTGGTGCGGGCCAAGGTTTGTCGGTAGATCAGGCTGGGACGCGCAATTTGACTGGCGAGCCTGTCAACGACCTCACGCCTCCAGGTAGCGTGAATACGCCCCTCACCTTGTTTGGCAGTGAGACCACCCAAGAAACTCAAGAGGGTCTGTTCGTTTTTGTACGCGACGGACACATTGAGATTGCATCGGGTTCTTCGGTGTTGCACTTGGGTCGCAACGAGGCTGGCTTTGCGGGCAACAACGGCAATGTGGCACGACCTCAAGATCTGCCTCGCTTTATTGAGTTTGATCGCACACCCCTGCCCAATGCCAGCAACTTCAATGTGAGTGCACTGTTGGGCAATTCCGACATTCAAGGCACGCGCGTGTGCCGTTAAAACAACTTGTGGTAACTTACGCGCGATCTCAGTGTCACAATCAGCGACTTGCCTTATGAAGCATCGCCCTGCATTCCTCTGTTTAAACCC
>JAYVJQ010000470.1:0-4225 GCA_043769055.1 Allobrachymonas sp. | reverse complement strand
ATTCATCTTGCCTGCTTCATCGCTGAAGATGCGGAGTTTTAAGATTTTGGAGAGCATCTTTTCCACCAACGCATCCGTGTCACCGCGCTCGGCGCAGAGCAGGACTAGTAGGCCTTGATTAATTGCGCCGATGGTTTGGCCGTCAACTGTGACGCTAGCTTGACTAACCCGTTGCAACACAGCTTGCATATCAGCGCTTCACTCAGGGGTGCTTGAATCATTGTCATCACCGCCTGCTTCCAACGCTTGACGTTCAAACTCTTCATCACTGAGTGGCTCACTACCTTCATGCTCCGCTTCTGAGCTTTGTATTTCTCGTATCAGCTTTTGCTCTTCTTCCTCTGACAACTCTGGTGTTCCAGCCTGTAGCCATTGCAAGAGTTGCGAGGCTTGAGACTCGTTGGGATTCAGTTCTTGCAGAGTCAACTTTTGCTCGGGAATGACTTGGTTTGTCAAATCATTCACATGGCTCGCAAAGTCTCCATTTTTTGGTGTGGTCATCCTTGGCTCCTAGCTGATCAATAGTTTTGCAAACTTTCGCTTTCCATTCTGCACCACATAAGTCCCCGCGCCAAGCTTCAAGCCTTTGTCGCTCACGAGTGCGCTATCGATCTTCACGGCATTGGCTTCAATCGCGCGGTTGGCCTCAGAGGTAGAAGCTGCCAATCCTGCCATTTTCAAAACGACACCGATGCCTAGCGACTCTGCGCCGCCAAGCGAGAGCGTTACTTCTGGAATGTCATCCGGCACGCCACCTTTGCTGCGGTTGATGAAGTCTTGCTCTGCCGCGTCGGCTGCTGCCGCAGAGTGAAAGCGCGCGGTGATTTCTTTGGCGAGCATGACTTTGGCCTCTTTGGGGTTGCGGCCTGCTTCGATTTCGCGTTTGAGTGCGGCGATAGCGTCCATTGATTGGAAGCTGAGCAGCTCGTACCAGTTCCACATGAGTGTGTCGGAGATCGAGAGCACTTTGGCGAACATGGTGTTGGGAGCTTCCGTGATGCCGATGTAGTTGTTCTTGCTCTTGCTCATTTTGTCCACACCATCAAGGCCGACGAGCAGGGGCATGGTGAGAATGCACTGGGGCTCTTGGCCGTATTCTTGCTGCAGATGGCGGCCCATGAGGAGGTTGAACTTTTGATCGGTGCCGCCGAGTTCGAGATCGCTTTTCAGCGCAACAGAATCATAGCCCTGCATGAGCGGATACAGGAACTCATGCACGCTGATGCTCTGCCCTGTACTGAAGCGTTTGTGAAAATCATCGCGCTCCATCATGCGGGCCACCGTGTATTTGGCAGACAACTCAATCATGCCGCGCGCGCCCAGCGGATCGCTCCATTCGCTGTTGTAGCGGATTTCGGTTTTGCTAGGGTCGAGCACGAGGCTGGCTTGCTTGTAATAAGTTTTGGCGTTTTCTTCGATTTGTTCGCGCGTGAGCGGCGGGCGGGTGGAGTTGCGGCCGGATGGGTCGCCGATCATGCTGGTGAAATCGCCGATCAAGAAAATCACCGTGTGGCCTAAATCTTGGAGCTGGCGCATTTTGTTAAGCACCACGGTATGCCCCACATGCAAGTCAGGCGCAGTGGGATCGAGGCCAAGCTTGATTCGCAGCGGAATTCCGGTTTTTTCGCTCTTTTGCAGCTTTTTAAGCCATTCTTCTTGCGGCAGCAGCTCTTCCACGCCGCGCAGGCTCACTTGCATGGCATGCTGCACCGCCTGCGAAGCAGAAGTATTACTGGATGCATGATTAGTTGTAAGTGCTTGATTCATAAGTGTTTTCCCAGATGCGCTGTGCTTGCCATCGGCTATACTTGGCAACTCTTTTTCGGGCGGCTTGCCGCTTAGAAGTTCAAATTTTAAGGCTTGGGCGCACGCGCCCTCGCATGTGAGGCCTCACTAGCTTCAATTGTTGGGAATCCAGTTTTGAGTTTTTCGTCTGTTTTTGTAAGCGCTGTAGCGCAATCCACCGAGGGCTTGAATGCCCTGCTGGGCATGGCGCAGCGCCATCCGCGCCGCGTGATGGCGGCTGTGGGCGCTTTGCTCTTGGGCACGGGCGCAACTGCGTTTGCCGTGGCGACCCTCGTGCCCGACCCCAGCTCCGTGCCTGTGCGCCAAGTGATTGAGCAAGTTGAGCCCAATACGCTTGCATCGGCAAACACACCGCTACCCACCTACCTGCTCTACCGCAGCGAAACCACGCGCAGCAACGACAGCGCTGATTCTCTTTTGCGCCGCCTCGGTGTGATTGATGCGGCGGCTGTGCAATTCATCAAGAGCGATGCAGTAGCCCGCGCTGCCCTGCTCGCGCGCGCTGGCCGCGCGGTGACGGCAGAAGTCAATGCCACGCACGGCCTCATCAAACTGAGCGCCCGCTGGACACCGGACGACAGCAATAATTTCCAACGCCTCGTGATTGAGCGCAAGAACGATGTATTCACCAGCCGCGTCGAAGCCGCGCCACTGGCTTCCAGCACGCGCCTAGCCAGCGGCGTGATCCGCTCATCGCTCTTTGCGGCCACCGATGAAGCCCGCATTCCCGACAGCGTGGCCGTGCAACTGGCTGAAATATTCTCTGGCGATATTGATTTCATCCGCGCGCTGCGCAAGGGTGATCGTTTCAGTGTGGTGTATGAAAGCTTAGAAGCCGATGGCGAGCCAATGCGCGCAGGCCGCGTGCTCTCGGCTGATTTTGTGAACAACGGCAAGATTTTTTCTGCGGTGTGGTTTCAAGAGCGCAATGCCACAAACGTGACGAGTAAGGGGCAGTACTACACACTGGATGGCAACAGCTTGCGCAAAGCCTTTCTCGCTTCGCCTCTGGAATTTTCTCGCATGACCAGTGGCTTTGGTGGCCGCATGCACCCGATTGCCAAACAATTCCGTATGCACACCGGTGTGGATTACGCTGCGCCCACGGGCACGCCGATTCGCTCGGTGGGCGATGGTGTGGTGGAATTCTCAGGCGTGCAACGCGGCTATGGCAATGTGGTGGAGGTTAAGCACCGCGATGGCAAGAGCACGCTGTATGCCCACATGAATTCAATCGCCGTGCGCAAAGGCCAAGGCGTGAGTCAGGGGCAGAACATTGGCACCGTGGGCTCCACGGGCTGGAGCACTGGGCCTCATTTGCATTTTGAATTCCGCATCAACGGCGTTCACCACGACCCACTCACCCTCGCGCGCCAGAGCGAGAGCGTGCCATTGTCTGCTGCATCCAAGCCAGATTTTGATCGCATGGTGGGCGATGTGCGCCGCAAGCTCGCAGCGGCTGCCACCCTTAGCTTGGCCAGTGCGCAGTAATCTCTACATCGGATTGATGTCGGGCACGTCGCTCGATGGCGTGGATGCAGCTTTGGTGAATTTTTCAGAGCAAAAACCCAAGGTAGCCGGCATAGAGTCTGCACAGTTTGCTATAGATTTAAGAGCGAGCATGATGACGCTCAACAGCTCAGGTGTGGATGAATTGCACCTTGCACAGCTTGCCACCAATGCGCTGATGCGCTTGTATGCTGATACGGTGAAGTCATTACTCGCCAAAGCTGGATTGAAACCCGAGCAGATTCGCGCGATTGGTGCGCATGGCCAAACGGTGCGCCATCGCCCGCAGATGTTTGACATGTACAACGGATCTGGGGGCTACACGATTCAACTGTGCAACCCTTCCCTGCTCGCGGAGCTTACAGGCATCGACGTGGTGGCGGATTTTCGCAGCCGCGATGTGGCGGCGGGCGGCCAAGGCGCGCCGCTTGCGCCGTTTTTTCATCGCGCTTGGTTTGCGCCCAATGACGCAACTCTTCTCCAAGATGTCGGCGTGCTCAACATCGGCGGCATCAGCAATCTCACCGTGCTGCAAGCGGGTGGCGACACGCTGGGTATGGATTGCGGGCCGGGCAACGCGCTGATGGATTTTTGGTGTGAAAAGCACAATGGCAAACCATATGACGCAGGCGGCGCTTGGGGCGCAAGCGGCCAAGTGATTGCGCCGCTGCTGGCGCGCATGCTCGCCGAGCCTTACTTTGCATTGCCGCCGCCGAAGAGCACAGGACGCGATTTATTCAGCCCCGCGTGGCTGGCCAAGATGCTGCAAGGCTTTGAAGATGTAAAACTGCAAGATGTGCAAAGAACATTGCTTGAATTGACCGTGAACCCAATCACAGTATGCGCGAGCAGCTATGAAAATAGTAGCAAATCGGTTCTCAAAGAAATCATTGTTTGCGGTGGTGGCGCG
>JAYVJQ010000469.1:0-4473 GCA_043769055.1 Allobrachymonas sp. | reverse complement strand
GAGCACGAGGGCGTTTTTGCGCTCCGTCCAGATGCGGTAGCCATAGCGCAAGCCGTCGCGTGGACTGAGCTGCACAACTTCTGCATCGAGCCCCGCAATGCGCTCATTGCCCAATGATTTCACGGTGTAGAAATCTGGGATTTGATTGGCGCCTGGTTTGAGCAATTCTGTGAAACTGGTGCCCGCACCAATGCCTTCGCGCTTTTCTATGCGCACCATCTTCAAATCAGGCATGAAGGTGACGAGTTTGTCGTCTTTGCGAATCGAGCTGCGCGGTGCGCCGGTGAGCGATTCAATCCGCTCGACTTGGCTTGCGCCATCGCAGGCATGCCAAATGCGCGCGCTGCTCATGCCATCGCGCGACGTTTGCACAAGCGTGCCGATGTAAGAGCGCTTTTTCATCGAGGCTTCATGCATGCGCACCAGCCATTCGTTGACCGATATCGCGCCATCTCCTGTGGGCACGGGAGCGGCCGGGGCCTGCGCAAAAGCAGCGCTGATGAATCCACTTAGTACTATTAAAAGAATAGCACTCCGCGCATATTCTATGCCGGGGATCACCGGTTTTTTCTTCAAAAACTGCATCATAAGCATGAACCAGCAAATCAAGGACGCTGCGTGCCGAGCGAGACGCTGCGCAGCGAGCCCGCAGGCTGCTGCAGCGCAGACACGCCACCAAATTGTTTGTGTGCCGCAAGCAATTCATCCAAGCGCGGATCGCGAATCATGGTGACTTCTTGGCCAGCAATTTGACCACCCACGGCAATCAACGGGGATCTTGTTGCGCTTTGCGAAGGCAAAGCTGAGTTACTTGCCAGCACGCCGCCTTGAGGCGAAAGTGCTTTGTCTCCAGCAGCACCGATCAAGCCCCACACCAAGGAGCCCACAGCAGCGAATACCGCAAACCCAGCCACCATTTTCCAGCGGAAAATGCCATCGTTACTAGCAACTTTCTGGGATGCTTGAAACACTTGGGCATCGACAGGTTTTTCAACAAGCACGGCTGCAGCTGTTGTGATGCCACTCTGCTGCTCACGCAACACACTGCCAATCGCACTCATGCTGCGCCATTGCAGCATCAAGCTCTCATCGGCCAGGCAAGCACGCACCAACGCAGCCGCTTGAGCAGCAGAAAGCTCGCCGTCGTGCAAAGCAGACAGTTGCTCTTGTGCAGACAAATTTTCAGATTCAACGTAATTCATGATCTTGATTCCAACAAACTTTACATCGCTAAACTCTTCACTACTCGCCACACCATTGCCCACAGCATCCACAATCACCATCTTTTTCCCGTTTGCCGCTCGAGCATCGGCTTGATTCGGGCAGAAATCGCTTCTCGGGCACGGAAAATCCGCGAACGCACTGTACCAATCGGGCAATCCATCGCTTCACTGATGTCTTCGTAGGTGAGGCCTTCCATCTCTCTGAGTACCAAAGCGCGGCGCAGTTCCTCAGGAAGTGCCTCTAAAGCCTCATTGACAGCAGCCGCGATCTCTTGCGCGGCATAAGCTGCCTCGGGCGTTTCAGCCTCACCGCCGCCATTCATGAGCGCCTCATGCATCGGATTGTCTTCGTCATCACCCCCCCCGCCGAGGGATGATTCGCTGATCACTGGGTTTTTGCGCGTGGCCACCAAATGTTTTTTGGCGGTGTTGATGGCAATGCGATAAAGCCAGGTGTAGAACTGAGAATCACCACGAAAACCAGCGAGCGCCCGCCAAGCCTTCAAAAAGCTTTCCTGCACCACATCTTGCATCGCGCCCTCATCGCGCACCATGCGCGAGATCATGCGCTCTAGCTTTTTGCGGTATTTGATGAAAAGCAGCTCAAAAGCGCGCTCCCCTTCACGCCCGCCGCTCTTGGCGATTTCGACCAAAGCCTGATCGGGATCGGGCTGGGGAGGCGGGCTTGCTGCCACTTGGCTCACAGCTTCCATCTCAGCAGGCTGCCACGGCTTCATCAGCGCGCTCCACCGGCGAATAGATGGCACGGCGAACAGAGCTCCACACCCCAGAGAGCGCCGGGGTTGCTGCGTGATCGATGTGCCTCGCTTCGAGATGGAACCACTGTGTTGCTGTTTGAAATAATTTATCGGGTGCTGCGTGAGCTGTGAAGCTCACCAACATATAAGTTTGTAGATCAAGCTGCAGACTCAAAGTTCCCGCAAGCTCGCGGTCTTCATGCAACCAATGCCACTGCCCTTGGGCATACCGTAAGCTGCCGCTCGGGCGCGCAAATGCATCGCACAGCAGCCAGAGGCTAGAGGCGCCTGCGAGCACCAGAAATAGGCTGTTTTGAAGAGAAAAAGGGCTGTTAGCCGGCATAAATACAGCGCTCACTGCTACTAAAATAATAGTAATCAACAAGGTAAATGCACGATACACCCAACTTGCACGCGGTGTGAACGTGATGGCGGGTGGGTAGCGCATGTTCGGGTGTCAGCGCAGCTTCAAAAAACAATGAGGCTCAATCAAACGCGCTTGAAAATCAACGCGCCATTCGTGCCGCCAAAGCCGAAGTTGTTTTTCAGCGCAACCTTGATCTCCATTTTCCGCGCGGTATTGGCGCAGTAATCCAAATCGCATTCAGGATCTTGGTTGAAGATATTGATCGTGGGTGGAATGGTTTGGTGGTGGATCGCGAGCGCCGTAAACACACTTTCCAAGCCGCCTGCGCCGCCCAGCAAATGACCGGTTGCGCCCTTGGTGGAGCTCACAACAATTTTTTTCGCATGATCACCAAAAGCGGCTTTGATCGCATTGGATTCATTGACATCGCCAAGTGGCGTGGAGGTGCCATGCGCGTTCACGTAATCCACATCGCTGGGCTGCAAGTGAGCGTTTTCAATGGCCGAGAGCATGGCGCGGCGCGGGCCGTCCATGTTGGGCGCGGTCATGTGGCCCGCATCGCCGCTCATGCCAAATCCTGCAATCTCCGCATAAATCTTTGCGCCGCGCGCCTTGGCATGCTCGTACTCTTCGATCACCATCACGCCCGCGCCTTCGCCGAGCACGAAACCGTCGCGATCTTTGTCCCACGGGCGGGAGGCCGTCGCAGGATCGTCATTGCGGGTAGAAAGCGCCCGCATCGCTGCAAAGCCGCCTACACCCAGCGGAGAAATAGTCGCTTCCGAGCCGCCACACACCATCACATCGGCGTCGCCATATTCGATCATGCGCGCGGATAGGCCAATGGCATGCAAACCTGTGGTGCAAGCCGTCACAACAGCGATGTTGGGGCCTTTGAAGCCGTATTTCATGCTGACGTGGCCAGAGATCATGTTGATGATGCTGGCCGGCACGAAAAATGGCGTCACGCGACGCGGGCCACGGTTTGTGAGCTCGGTATGGGTTTCTTCAATCAATGGCAGACCGCCAATGCCAGAGCCAATGTTCACGCCGATGCGCACAGATTGCTCATCACTCAAGGCTTCGTTAATTGGCAGCCCTGAGTCTTTCACAGCTTGCATTGCAGCAGCAATGCCGTAGTGGATAAACGTATCCATCGTGCGCGCTTCTTTGGAAGTCATGACATCTTCCACATTGAAGCCTTTGACTTCGCCAGCAATCTTGCAAGCAAACGCGCTGGCATCAAATTTGGTGATTGCGCTGATGCCCGTTTGGCCTGCGACCAGTGATGCCCAAGCCGACTCAACCGTGTTACCCACTGGGCTGATGCAGCCCAAACCTGTGATGACGACGCGACGTTTGCTCATAGCTTGTTTAATTCAAATTCCAAACAAAAAAGGGCGGGCAGCCTTTCAGCCACCAGCCCTTGGGCGCATTGGGCTTAAGCCTTCTTGTGCGAGGTAGCGTAGTCGATTGCTGCACCCACTGTGGTGATCTTCTCGGCGTCTTCATCCGGGATTTCAATACCAAACTCATCTTCCAGAGCCATCACCAGCTCCACCGTGTCTAGTGAGTCAGCGCCCAGATCGGCCACAAAGGCTTTCTCTGGCGAAACTTGCGACTCTTCGACGCCGAGTTGCTCGGCAATGATTTTTTTGACACGTGCTTCGATATCACTCATAAGTCCCTCTGAGGGTTGTTAAAAACAATTGGATTCTACCTGTTTAGATCTGACGATCTAAATCTTGAGTCTGTATTAAAAAACAGCTGCCTATCGCCCCAACTGTCCTGCCATTGCAACACTTGCCGGTCAATATGCCGCGCACGACGCGTGCAAATCCGACAAAGCATAGAAATAACTTACTTTTGGCGACCGTTGAATACAATCGAAACGTTTTAAAGAGAATACGCCCATGTATCCATTTGTATCGCTTTGCCGGCAATTGATCCTACTGGCCATTTGCCTGGTTGCACACCCTGGCTGGGCTCAAGTCTGCGCAGCGCCCGGCAAAGATGCACCTGGCACGATCTCTGGTGTAGTCAATACTTTCTACCAAGGCAATGGCAACCTCTCTGCCAACAACACCACCTTAACTTTAGGCCCTGCCATCGGCGCTGCAGGCAC
>JAYVJQ010000468.1:0-4414 GCA_043769055.1 Allobrachymonas sp. | reverse complement strand
GTGTCAAACTCCCAACCCGATTTGTGAATCTGGATGGCCAGCTTCTCAATCAGGTTGTGGTATTCGTCGTAACTGACGTAGAGGTGTTTGCCGTCTTCTGTGAGCATTTTTTGTCTCCGGGAGGTTTTGTGACTAGGATGGAATGAAGAGGAACACAGAACGCACAGAAATTACACAGAAAAGACCCATGAATTTTTCTGTGTTTTCTATGTAATTTCTGCGCATTCTGTGTTCCTCTGTTTGAATTTTATTTAGCCAAATAAGGATGCTTGATCAAAATGGTGTGATCCCGATCAGGGCTTGTAGATACGATATGAATCGGCACGCCTGTGACTTGTTCGATGCGTTGCAGATACAGGCGGGCTTGCACGGGGAGTTTGTTCAGTTCGGTCACGCCGACTGTGCTGACGCTCCAGCCTTCTAAAGTTTCGTAAATCGGCTTGCAGCGAGCGATGTCTTCTGCGCCCATGGGCAGGATGTCGATTTTTTCGCCGTCGAGCTCGTAGCCCACGCAAATCAGCAATTCTTTCAAACCATCGAGCACATCGAGCTTGGTGATGCACAGGCCACTCAGGCCGTTGACTTGCGCGCTGCGCTTGAGCAAGGCTGCATCAAACCAACCGCAACGGCGGCTGCGCCCCGTGGTGACCCCCTTCTCAGCTCCAACCGTAGAGAGATGGTAGCCGGGCGTGCCTGGTTTTTCCCAATCAAGCTCGGTGGGGAATGGGCCGCCGCCTACGCGGGTGCAGTAGGCTTTGGTGATGCCTAAGATGTAGTGCAAGAGTCCTGGGCCCACGCCTGCGCCGGCTGCGGCATTACCCGCCACGCAGTTGGAGCTGGTGACGAACGGGTAGGTGCCGTGATCGACATCTAGCAGCGTACCTTGCGCACCCTCAAACAGCAAATTCACGCCTTGCGCATGCGCTTCGTTCAGCTCACGCGACACATCGGCCATCATCGGCTTGAGCAACTCGGCATGCCTCATCGCTTCGTCAAAAACGGGCTGAAATTCAATCGCAGGCGCGTTCAGAAATGTGGTCATCACATGGTTGTGCAAATCCAGCAAATCCTTGAGCTTGGCCGCAAAGCGCTCCGGGTATTTCAAATCTTGCACACGCAGCGCGCGGCGGGCAATTTTGTCTTCATAAGCGGGGCCAATGCCGCGTCCGGTGGTGCCGATTTTTTCTAAGCCGTCTTTACTGCGATACGCTTCTCGCGCCTGATCGAGCGCCGCGTGAAACGGCAAGATCAGTGGGCAAGCCTCAGAAATGCGAAGCCGCGAGCGCACTTCAACGCCCGCTTTCTCTAGCCCCTCAATCTCTTCAAACAGCTTGGCCGCTGAGAGCACCACGCCATTGCCGATGTAGCACTTCACACCCGCGCGCATGATGCCGCTGGGAATCAGGTGCAGCGCGGTTTTCACGCCATTGATCACGAGCGTATGACCCGCGTTGTGCCCACCTTGAAAGCGCACCACACCACGCGCGGTCTCAGTCAGCCAATCGACCAACTTGCCTTTGCCCTCATCGCCCCACTGGGAGCCTACGACGACGACGTTTTTACCTTTGACTGGATTCATTTTGGAAAACTTTTAAAAATCAACTCACAACACAGAAAGCGCAGAAAAGCACAGAAGACACAGAATTCAGAGAAAAATCACCATGGATTTTCTTCTGTGCTTTCTGCGTTTTTCTGTGCATTCTGTGTTCCTGTCTTCAATGTTTGAGCATCAGATACTCAATGACTTCACAACCCACTGCCCAGCCGCTTCAAACAGTTCGCGGTCGCAGTCGAATTCTTGGACTTCTGCTTCGTGCCCCGGCAGGATGCAAACCACCACTTCGCCCGCTGCCCGCAACCTTGCAATCGCCTCGCGCAGAGCGGCTGCCTCGCCCCAAGGTGCGCGAATCGCTGTGCGCAGGCTGCGGCTGGGCACGGCTGCTACCAAATCTTTGATATCGAGCGAGAAGCCTGCCGCTGGCCGGTTGCGGCCAAATACTGCGCCCACTTCGTCATAGCGCCCGCCGCGCGCTACGGCATCGTCTGCGCTCGGCGAGTAAATTGAAAAGCGCGGGCCGGTGTAGTAGGCGTAGCCGCGTGCATCGGCTAGATCGAAACTGATGGTCAGAGAAGGATGCGCAGCCTTCAGATGATCCGCCAGCCACTTCAAATTTGATAGCACTCCGCGCAGTATATTCGCCGGCTGGAGGCACTTTTCGGCATCAATGAGCACGTTTTCATCGCCATACAAGCCCACCAACTGTACCAAGGCTTCGCGCTGCGCGGGCGGGAAGCTGGCTGTCAATTCCCTCAAACTGCTCACATCTTTAACCGCCAGCGCCGCATGAATCTGCGCCAATTGCTCGGCAAATACCGGCGCGCCAGCGAGCAAGCTGCGCACGATTTGCGCATCGGCTAAATCCACTGTCAAATCTTTCAAACCCGCGCGCTGCAAGCAGTCAATGGCCAGTAGCATGATTTCTAAATCGGCCTCGCGCCCGGCATGGCCATAAATCTCCGCGCCAAACTGCAGCGGCTCGCGCGTGGCATGCGGCTTGGCAGGCGAGGTGTGCAGAGCTGGGCCGCAGTAGCACAGGCGCGCCACGCCTTGGCGATTGAGCAAATGCGCATCGATGCGCGCGACTTGCGGCGTGGTATCCGCCCGCACGCCCATGGTGCGGCCTGAGAGCTGATCCACCAGCTTAAACGTTTGTAAATCCAGCGCCTGGCCCGTGCCCGTGAGCAGGGATTCGAGGTATTCCAAGAGCGGCGGCATCACCAGCTCATAGCCATAGCCGCGCGCCGCATCAAGCAGGCTGCGGCGCAATTCTTCGATGTGGCGCGCCTCAGAAGGCAGCACATCGGCAATGTGATCAGGGAGAACCCAGGCGGACATTCGAGGTATTGGATTGGGTTAAAACCAGATTTTACCCGCCCCATTTGCGCCTAATTTCCCTTCGCTGCACAATTTTCACTGCCGCTCAATAATCAGCCCATGCCCATCACCCCAATTGACGCACTCACAGCTCTCTTCGCCCCGCTGCGCACTCACCCTTTTGCCTACCCTGCTCTGGAGGCGATTCACATCGTAGGTATCGCTTTACTCTTGGGCAATCTCGTGCTGCTGGAGCTACGCGTATGGGGCTTTGGCAAAGCACTTCCCGCGCGGGAGCTGGCCAAATTGTCTTTGTTGCTCGCAGTCGCAGGCTTTTGCATCGCCGCGCTCTCTGGGCTTTTAATGTTCGCATCCCAAGCTGGCGAATTGCTGGCCAACCGCGCCTTCGTCATCAAAATGGGCTTGCTCATGCTGGCAGGCTCCAACGCCGCATGGTTTCATGCCCGCGACTCACTTGCGAAACTTGATGGCCTCGCGCGAGTCCAAACCTTGCTTTCCACCCTCATCTGGCTGGCCGTGATCTTTTGTGGCCGCTGGATTGCTTATCTCTAACTTTTCAGGAGTCTTGTTATGCAACGCCGTCACGCTCTCCAACTCATCACCACCACCGCCCTGCCCGCTGCCCTGTCAGCTGAGGCCCACCACGGCTGGAGCAGCTTCGATCTGGATCGCCCGATTTACTTGGAAGGCAAAGCCTCAAAAGTGAAATGGGCCAATCCGCATACTGAAATGATGCTCGACGTGGGCGGGGGCATGAAGCTCCCCGCCGATCTGGCCAGCCGGATCATCCCCGCGCAAACCGCCCAAGTCGATGCCCCCGCTCTGCTCAAAAAAGCCGTGCTCCCCAAACGCACCGACAAAACCTGGGAAATCGAGCTCGCCCCCCTCACCCGCATGGAAGCCTGGAAAGTGCCAGAAATCAAAAACGGCCAAACCGTGGCTCTGCTCGGCTTCACTTTCAAAGATGAAAAAGGTAGCGCGATTTTGCGGGCTGAGTTCGTGTGGCTAGACGGCAAGACCTACGCTCTGCGCTCTTCTCCGGCTTGATTTTTGAAGCGTTTTGGGCAGGTAGCCGGCATATTTATTGCGCAGAGTGCTATTTAGTTTGTAGCATCTAAAAATGCTGAGGTTGCGCGGAGACTTTTGTACATTGGCGATGGACGAACACGCTCAGGCTACAGAAAAGTTTTTCCCTCCGAGCTACTGATCTTTTGTAGCGTGATGACCTTGGCCGGCCGCGCTCAACCTACAAAAACTTTTCCGCATCCTGCTCGTATTCATCCACCACCTTGCGGTTTGGTTGGTGTTCTGAGTTTTAACTCTGCGTTAAGCTGACCGTTGCGCAGACAAAGCTTTTATGCGACGCTGCAAAGCGTGCATAAAAGGTCGGGTAGCGCAACGGGTCAGCTTGAACTGCTCGTTGGACGAAGCCGCTACGCGGAGTAGTACACGCGTAGGGTGAGACGATTTATTCTGCACCTTCACTCCGTTAATTCTGATGGGGTGATTGTGCAATAT
>JAYVJQ010000467.1:0-11426 GCA_043769055.1 Allobrachymonas sp. | reverse complement strand
TTTCGCGCTGTACTACATTGGCGGCATCATCAAGCACGCTCGCGCCCTGAACGCGATCACCAACCCTGGCACCAACAGCTACAAGCGCTTGGTTCCTGGCTTTGAGGCGCCCGTGAAGTTGGCTTATTCCAGCCGCAATCGCTCTGCTTCGATCCGCATTCCTCATGTGCCATCTGAGAAAGCTCGCCGCATCGAGGCGCGCTTCCCAGATCCACTGATGAACCCTTATTTGGGCTTTGCGGCGCTTTTGATGGCTGGCTTGGACGGCGTGGAAAACAAAATCCATCCGGGCGAAGCCGCCACGAAAGACCTCTACCATCTGCCTCCCGAGGAAGATGCAAAAGTGCCAACCGTGTGCCACAGCTTGGATCAAGCGCTGGATTATTTGGACAAGGGCCGCGGCTTCTTGACCAAAGGCGGCGTGTTCTCCGACAGCATGATCGATGCTTACATCGAACTCAAAATGCAAGAAGTCACGCGTTTCCGCATGACGACGCATCCGATTGAATTTGATATGTACTACAGCCTGTAACCCTTTACAGTGTGTCAAAAAAAGGACGGTTCACCGTCCTTTTTTTATGCAAAATTCCCTTATCTGACAACAAGTTATTTGCGATTTCTAAGAAAATGGTTCATACTGCAAAACCTAACTCAAAATGTTATTGAGGCTTTGTATGAAGAATTTAAAGCTGAATATGCCCGTAGCCGGCATGAAATATGCGCGCAATGCTCATGTATTGATAGTAGCTGCTGCATGGTTGGCAGTTGCGAGCAGCGCGCATGCGCAAGAGCGGATTTACCGTTGCGATGGCAATGAGTACACCAACAATGCCACCACTGCGGCGCAGCGTGGCTGCAAGCTGGTCGAGGGTGGCAATCTGACCGTGGTGTCCAACGCGCCAAGAAAGCCCGTCGCGCCAGCGGGCGAGCGCGTGGCATCCGTCACCAGCACTTCTGCTCCAGCGCCCAGCCGTATCGACACTGCCGAGCAGCGCAGCCGCGACAGCGATTCACGCGCGATTCTCGAATCCGAGCTGAAGAAAGTAGAAGCCAAACAAGCTGAACTACTCAAAGAATTCAACAACGGCGAGCCCGAAAAACGCGGCCCTGAGCTGCGCAACAATCAGATGTACATTGACCGCGTGGCCGAGATGAAAGCCCAAATCGCCCGTAACGACAGCGATATTGCCGGCATCAAGCGCGAAATTGGCCGTACTGCACCTGCGTCTGCCAGTCGATAGGTCATCACATCACATTACCATAGGGGCTCGCAGCCCCTTTTTTCATTTTGTCATTCCGTCATTCTCAGCTATGCCCCGCATCCGCTTTCAAGCCTTCGATCTGCTCTCCAGCCTAGTCGCCGTGGTGGATTTGCGTGGCCAGGTGATTTATGCCAATGCCGCGCTGGAAGATGCTTTGGGCATCACGCGCCGCGTGATTGAGGGCAGCAATTTGTCCAGTTGCTACAGCGAGCCGCGCGCGCTCGCGGCTGCGCTGGAAGGCGTAGCCGCCAATGCATTCTCTAGCCTGCGTTACGATGCGCAGCTCCTGCCGCATGCGGCCAAAGTGCTGCCCGATCAGTACGAGATGATCCCCGTTCATGTGATCGTCACGCAAACTGAAGTATCCAACGAAATCATCGTGGAGATGTTGCCCCAGCAAAGCCAAGAGCGGCAAGACCGTGAGGAGCGCAACGCCACGCAGGCGCTGGCCAACAAGGAGCTGATCCGCAACCTCGCGCACGAGATCAAAAACCCGCTGGGCGGCATTCGCGGCGCAGCGCAGCTCTTGCAGCTAGAGCTGCAAGACACAGGCAAAGGCAAATCCTTCACCGAATACACCCAAGTCATCATCCATGAGGCCGATCGCCTGCAAACCTTGGTGGACAGGCTGCTGGAGCCGCACCGCAAGCCGCGCGAGATTGCAGATGTGAACATTCATGAGGTGTGCGAGCGGGTGCGCTCGCTCATCATGGCTGAGTTTCCGCGCGGGCTCAAAGTGATCCGCGATTACGACACCTCCATTCCTGATTTTCGGGGCGACAAAGAGCAACTGATCCAAACCGTGCTCAACATTGCACACAACGCAGCGCAGGTGCTGCCCGAGCGCATGGCCGCTGGCGATGCGCAGATCATTTTCAAAACCCGCATCGCCAGGCAAGTCACTTTAGGCAAGAAACGCCACAGGCTGGCACTGGAATTGCATATTACGGATAACGGGCCTGGCATCCCGCCCGAAATCAAGGATCGCATTTTCTACCCGCTGGTCAGCGGACGAGAAGGCGGCTCTGGTTTGGGGCTCACTTTGGCGCAGACGTTTGTGCAGCAGCACGAAGGTTTGATCGAAGTGCAAAGCCAGCCCGGAAAGACGGAATTCATGATCACGATTCCGTTGCCTTGAAAAATGCAGGATTTGAGGAAACAAGCCCCATGAAGCCCATTTGGATCGTAGATGATGACCAATCCATCCGCTTCGTGCTAGAAAAAGCGCTGGCCCGAGAAGAGCTGCCCACCCGCAGCTTCACCAACCCACGCGATGTGCTGGCCGCTTTGAAAGAGGCGCTGAGCGGGGAGGGTGAAGAGCCATTGCCGCAAGTGCTGGTGAGTGACATTCGCATGCCCGGTGGCTCGGGGCTGGATCTGATTGCCAAAATCAAAGAGATCTCGCCCAGCCTGCCCATCATCATCATGACGGCGTTTTCTGATTTGGACAGCGCAGTCAGCGCCTTCCAAAAAGGCGCATTTGAGTATTTGCCCAAGCCCTTTGACATCAACAAAGCCGTCGAGCTCATTGGCCGCGCCGTCGATGAAAGCCAGCGCGAAGAAGTGGCGCAAGATGCCGGCAAGATGACGGGTTCGCAAGAAATGCTGGGCCAAGCGCCCGCGATGCAAGATGTGTTTCGCGCCATTGGCAAGCTCAGCCAAAGCAATGTCACGGTGCTGATCACTGGCGAATCGGGCTCTGGCAAAGAGCTGGTGGCCCGCGCGCTTCACAAGCACTCGCCGCGTGCGCAAGCCTCCTTTATTGCGATCAACACTGCGGCAATTCCCAAAGATTTGCTCGAATCCGAACTCTTCGGCCACGAACGCGGCGCATTCACCGGTGCGCAAACCATGCGCCGAGGCCGCTTCGAGCAAGCCGATGGCGGCACGCTGTTTCTTGATGAAATTGGCGACATGCCCTTTGATTTGCAAACCCGCTTGCTGCGCGTGCTAAGCGATGGGCATTTTTACCGCGTCGGCGGCCACAACCCGGTCAAATCCAATGTGCGCGTGATTGCGGCCACGCACCAGAATTTAGAGCAGCGCGTGAGCGAGGGCAGCTTCCGCGAAGATCTGTTCCACCGCCTCAACGTGATTCGCCTGCGCCTGCCAGCGCTGCGCGAGCGGCGCGAGGATATTGCGGGCATGGTGCAGCATTTTCTACAAGTCAGCGCCAAGCAGCTCGGCGCTGAGCCCAAGCGCATTTCTAAAGATGCGCTGGCCAAGATTTCGCTGTTTGATTTCCCCGGCAACGTGCGCCAGCTAGAGAACATGTGCCATTGGCTTACCGTGATGGCGCCCGCCCAGCAAATTGATGTGAAAGACTTGCCGCCCGAGGTCTTGGGCAACTCTAGCAGTGTCGTTCATAGTCCTTCGGACACTATTAATTCAATAGCGACCTATGCAGATTCTATGCCGGCTACTGGCCATTTTTCATCTGAAAAAGCACCGTCAGAGGTTCATGTGGCCGCCCCCATCGCCCCCGTTGCCAGCTCCACAGTGCTAGTCAGCAGCGCCAAAGCCAGCACCGATTGGGAGTCCGGCTTAGAGGCCGAGGCGCTCACCCTGCTGGCCAAGCAAGATGGCCACACCTGGGACGAACTGACCCGCCGTTTTGAAAGCCGCCTGATCCAAGCCGCCCTGTCCACCACCCGAGGCCGCAGGATTGAGGCTGCCGTCAAACTCGGCATTGGCCGCAACACCATCACCCGCAAAATCGCAGAGCTGGGTTTGGAATAAGCCAGCGAAGCATCCAACTGGCATTGTTTATTGATTCGAGCCGAATCAATAGGTCGGATTTCTGCAGCATTGACGATTTTATGCTTTTGCATTAATATGCAAATATGCGTACCAGTATTGATATTCCTGACGATTTATTTCGCAACCTCAAGGCCAATGCAGCCCTGCAAGGCACGAGTTTGCGCGATCATGTGTTGGCGCTGATTGATCGCGGCATGAAAAGCCCTGTGCCAAGTGCCTCTGCTGCCCAACCGCGCGTGCCAAGGCCTGTGCCGCCGATTCCGACGCTGCCAGCGCATTACGAGATCAATTTGCCGCCTGAGCTGACGACGAATGATGGAATCAATGCGTTTTTAGACAACGAAGAGCTAGAAAAATATTTGAACGTCGTCAAGTATGGTCGCTCCAGCGGGCCGAGTGCAGAAGACCTCGCTGGCCGGCCAATCCCGCCCAAAGCTTGAAAGACATTCATGGAAGTTCGTGATGGCAGCGCTGGCCTGCCGCGATCATGGAGTCGTGTGCGGGGCGATTTGCTCGATGTGAACATCTGGCTCGCCTTGTCGCAGCCCAAGCATCCGCAGCATGCTTTAGTTCAAGCCTATTGGCAGCAAACCTTGGCGCAGTTTGCGCAAGAGCATGCCGAGCAGGATGAATCATCTGCTGTTCCATCGAAACTATATTTTTGCCGTACCAGCATGCTGGGTTTAGTGCGGCTTTTGAGTCAAACAGCGGTTGTCTATGGTCAGCCGATCAGCTTGCGTGAAGCATTTGCCTCTTATGAGCGCTATCGTTTGATGGAAGAAGTGGGATTTTTGGTGGAGGATGCAGAGCGCGTCGATGCGATGCTGTCGGCCAAGTTGACCTCGCGTCACGCGCTCACAGCCCGAGTCTCCACCGATGTGTATTTAGCTGCACTTGCGCAGGAAATGAATCTGCGCTTGGTCACGATGGATCGTGATTTCAAGCGCTTTGACTTGCCCAATTGCCTGATTTTGGGCGAAGAGCCAGCTACGCCATGAATCGGCCTAGCATCTGGATCACCATTGACCGCTTCGAGGGCAGCAGCCCGCGTGAGGTGGGGGCTTGGATGCTGGTGACTAAGGATGCAGTTGAAGGCACGGTAGGCGGTGGGCATTTGGAGTTTGATGCGATTGCCAAGGCGCGTGAGTGGCTGAGCACATCTGCGCAGGGTGGCGCATTGCAAACCCTGCGCTATGCACTCGGCCCCGCGCTGGGCCAATGCTGCGGCGGTGTGGTCTGGCTGCGCATGGAATACATTGCACTAGAAGACACTACGAAATTAATAGCACTCCGCGCAGATTCTATGCCGGCTAATAGCCTAAAAGCCTTGAAGATCGCTTTGTTTGGCGGAGGCCACGTCGGCAAAGCCATCGTTCGCACGATGAGCAGCCTGCCGGCGCAGATTCATTGGATCGACAGCCGCGATGAGATATTTCCCGATGCTTTGCCCGCCCATGTGCAAGCCGAGCATTCCGCGCCTGTGCAAGCTGCCGTGGGCGATTTGGCACCCAACAGCCATGTGCTCATCATGAGCTTCTCGCATGCGGAGGATTTGGATGTGCTGGCCGCGTGCCTCAAGCGCCAGCGTGAGCAAGGCGATCTGCCCTTTATCGGCCTGATCGGCAGCAAAACCAAATGGGCCACCTTTCGCCATCGCTTAGAAGAGCGCGGATTCACGCCAGATGAGCTGGCACACGTGACTTGCCCCATTGGCCTGCCCAGCATCGCAGGCAAAGAGCCTGAGGTGATTGCGGTCAGTGTGGCGGCGCAGTTGCTGGCCTTACGCTGAGGCTTTACAATCAAACCTCGCCGCAGCGGAGCTACCTTTAGTTCGCGGCAAATTCTGCTCACAGCGCCCGCAGTGGTGAGCAGGTTGGAGTCTCATGATGGAAGCTTATCTTCTTGACTGGGCCAACCTGCTGTTGCGTTGGCTGCATGTCATCACCGCGATTGCCTGGATTGGCTCATCGTTTTATTTCGTCTTTTTAGACAACAACTTGGAAAAGCCCAAGTCGCCCGATCTGCTCGAAAAAGGCGTGGACGGCGCGATGTGGGCGGTGCATGGCGGGGGTTTTTACAACCCACAAAAATACCTTGTGGCCCCGAAGAAAATTCACACGCGGCTGCATTGGTTTTACTGGGAAAGTTACTCCACTTGGCTCTCTGGCTTTGCGTTGTTTACCGTGCTGTACCTCTACAACGCGAGTACGTTTCTCATCGATAAATCGCTGATGAACTGGGAGCCGGGCGCGGCCATTGGCGTGGCACTCTCTTTCCTCGTCGTCTTCTGGATGGTGTACGACCTGATTTGCCAAGGCTTTGGTTTTAGGAAAAACGGCGAAGCCATCGTGGGCGCACTCATGCTGATCGTGATTGCCTTCATGTGCTGGCTGGCTTGCCAGTGGTTTGCGGGCAGGGCGGCCTTCTTGCTCGTGGGCGCGGCAATTGCCACGGCGATGAGCGCGAATGTGTTTTTCTGGATCATTCCGGGGCAGAAAAAAGTGGTGGCGGCCATGATGGAGTCCACCGCTGGCGGCGCCAAATACGATGCCGCAAAGCTCGCCATCCACGGCAAGCGCGGCAAGCAAAGGAGCGTGCACAACACCTATTTCACGCTGCCGGTGATCTTTGCGATGCTCTCCAATCACTACAGCTTTCTCTATACGAGCGAATACAACTGGTTGATTTTGTTTGCGATGATGGCAAGCGGGGCGATGATTCGGCAGTTTTTTGTGCAGCGCCATGCATGGCACTATGGCAAGGCGAGTAACCCCTGGCCTTGGGCGGCGGTGGGCGCAGTGGTGCTGATTGGCGTGATTGTGGCGATGCGGCCAGTAGCGCAAGACGCTACTAAATCAATAGCACTCCGCGCAGATTCCATAAAGGCTACCGCCCCAAAAGCTTCAGAAATTACTGCTTTCAATCAAGTGCAAGCTGTGCTGCAAGCGCGCTGCGTTTTGTGCCATGGCGCGCAAGTTCAAATGAAAAATGTGCGGCTCGATTCGCCTGAGCAAATCAAGTTGCATGCCCAAGGCATTTATCAGCAAGTAGTCATCACCAAACAAATGCCGATGAACAATTCCACGCAAATTACCGATGCTGAGCGCGTTTTGGTGGCTGAGTGGTTCAAAGCCGGTGCGAAGGTGGATTAATCGTTCACCAGCAGGGCGGTCAGCTCAGCCAGCGATGCAATCTCCAGCGTCGGCTGATGCTGCTCATGCGGCCAGAGCTTGCCTTGCCGATTGAGCCACACGGCTTGCATGCCAGCATCAAGCGCGCCCACCACATCAGCGGCAGCATCGTCGCCCACATGCAGCATCTCGTGCATCGCCACGCCAGCAGCGTCCGCTGCAGCTTGAAAAATTAATTTGTCAGGCTTGGCTACGCCCACAGTCTTGGCGCTGACTGCTGTTTTGAAGATATTGTCCAAGCCCACCAAATGCAATTGCGCATTGCCATTCGATAGCGAGATCAATGGGTAGCGGGTAGCCAGCTCGGAGACGCAAGGAATCGCATCTTCGTAATACTCCACGCGGTTGCGCTCAGCGAAAAATACTTCAAATGCTGCATCAGCGAGCAGCGGATCGTCTTTGGCGCGATACAGCGCCAAGCGAATCGATTCTTTGCGAATTGCGCTCAAATCATGCGCTATTTCTGGCTTCTTTTTGATCACCACATCGTGCATGTACTCGCGGATTTCGCGCAGCGCGCTGGGCGAGGCAAACAGAGCCGCCGTCATCGGTGCATGCTGGGTAAGCCATACCACCAGAGCATTTTCTGCTCGCTCAATCACCGGCCAAATTGGCCAGAGGGTGTCGTCCAAGTCAAAAGAAATCGCCCTGATCGCATGTATGTCTATCATGATGCGCAGAGAATACACCCATGAGATTTCAAAAAGAACCGCCGTACACCCACGGCAGCACAAATTCGCAAAAAGCAACAACTGCTGTTCTGTTGTGCAACCTCGGCACACCTGATGCGCCCACCGCTCTTGCGCTTCGCCGCTATTTAGGCGAATTTCTAAGCGACCAGCGGGTCGTAGAAATCCCCAAACCCATTTGGTGGTTGATCTTGCACGGCATCATCTTGCGCGTTCGCCCTGCAAAATCGGCCAAAAAATACGAGAGTATCTGGATCAAGCCCGAAGCCAACGGGCAGGGTGGTGGCTCGCCGCTGAAAGTCTGGAGCGAGAAAAATGCACTGCTGTTGCAAGGCAGCTTGGCCCAGCGCGGCCATCGCGTGCCAGTGCGCTTGGGTATGCGCTATGGCAACCCGAGCATTCCTTCTCAGCTTGCCGCGCTCAAAGCAGAAGGCTTCAAGCGCATCCTGATCTTGCCGCTCTATCCCCAATACAGCGGCACGACCACGGCCAGCGTGTTTGATGCGGTTTACACTTGGACCGCCAAAACCCGCCTCGTGCCCGAGCTGCGCTTTGTGAATCATTACCACGATCACAGTGCCTTCATCGAAGCGCTGGTGCAGCGCATTCGCAGCCATTGGCTCACCAACGGCCGCGCTGAAAAACTCGTCATGAGCTTTCACGGCGTGCCCGAGCGCACCTTGCATTTGGGCGACCCATACCACTGCGAATGCTTGAAAACTGGCCGCTTACTCGCTGAGCGCTTGGGCCTGAGTAAAGACCAATACCAGCTCACCTTCCAATCGCGCTTTGGCAAAGCCAAATGGCTTGAGCCCTACACCGAACCCACACTCATTGCCATGGCAAAAACGGGTGTGAAAAGCGTCGATGTCGTCTGCCCCGGCTTCCCGGTGGATTGCTTGGAGACGCTCGAAGAAATCTCAATGGAAGCAAAAGAAGCGTTTTTGCACGCAGGCGGCAAAGAGTTCAGCTACATCCCTTGTTTGAACGACAGCCAGCCGTGGATCACGGCCTTGGCCGATATTGCAGAGCAGCACCTCGCAGGCTGGGATACCAAGAGCGCACCGAGCGAAGCAGAGCTGGCGATGCAGGTGCAGCTTGCGAAGGCCTTAGGAGCTAAAGTTTAAAGCCTTTTTGACCTCTAGCCGGCATAAAATATGCGCAGAGTGCTATTGATTTAATAGTAAATTTCCATTGATGAGCAATTCCGATTCAACCCTCAGCAGCTACGACAGAGTGCCCTACGAGTCGTATCCGTTTGCGCATTTGCATCCCGCGCGCTTGGCCGCGACCGCGCAACTACGTGGCTACACGCCTCCACCTGTGGCGCAGGCGCGGGTGCTCGATATCGGTTGCGGCTCGGGCGGGCATGTGATTGCACTGGCGGCGTTTTATCCACAGATGCAGCTCATTGGTGTGGATTTGGCGGTAGGGCAGATTGCGCGCGGCAATGAACGCATCGCTGCCATGGGCCTTGCTAATGTGAGCCTGCATGCCGGCGATTTAGGTGCTGGATTGCCTGCGGGTGCACTGCAAGCAGCGCAAGCCTTTGGTGGGCAGTTTGATTACATTCTTTGCCAAGGCGTGTACTACGTGGTGCCCGATAGCGTGCGCGATGCCATGTGGCGTTTGATCGACACGCATCTTGCCCCCAGTGGCATGGCGCACATCAGTTTCAACACCTATCCCGGCTGGAAGCAGCGCGAGGTGGCGCAGGATTTTGCGCAGTTTTATGCAGCCGGTTTGCAAGGCGAGGGCTCTCAAAAAGAGCAGGGTGTGCGCGAGGCGCTCAGCGCTCTGGCTGCCATTGCGCCGCAGCACCAAGAGGGCTTGTGCGCAGGCTACGGGCTGAATTTGAAAGCAGAAAGCGCCGCTGCGGCAAAAGCCTTGCCGGGTTTGCTGTTTCATGAATTTATCTCGGGTGAGAACCGCCCGCTGTATTTTCAGCAAATGGTCTCGCGTGCGCAGGAGGCTGGATTTGCCTATTTGTGTGAAGCGGGCCTGCCTGATGCGTGGCCGGGCCGCTTGGGCGCTCTGCTTCCCGCATTGCTGCAAATGGCTGGCGGCGATGCTTTGCGTTTGGAGCAAATCGCCGATTTTGCTATTGCCCGCACCTACCGCAACAGCCTGTGGATTCGCCCCGCAAGCGCCGCGCTGCCTAACCCGCTCGCCGTATGGCCAGTGGAGCGCCTGCTCGGCTTGCATATAGCTGCCGATTTGTCGCTTGTGGACTCCTCGGCCCAAGACAAGCGCGGCTACATCAGCGCCCTTGGTGCGAGCTTCACCTTGCATGCCGCCCAAAGTCCCGTGTTTGATGCCTTGTTGCGCAGCGAGCAAAGCCCGCTGTGGATCTCTACTGATGAGTTGCTAGCCGCGAACGGGCAGGGCGCTGATGTGCTGCTCGAATGCGTGCTGCTCGGTTTGCTGCAAGCATGGCGCGAACCGCCTGCTATTGCCAGCACCGTACCCGATTGGCTACGCCGCGATGCCCAGCGCCCTGATTGCCGCTATTTGCCCAGTGTTTGGCTGCTACCCGTCGGCCTGAGCGCCGATTTACGTGAGCAGCTTTCAGGCAGCGAAGCCTTGGGTGTGCAGCAACAGACCTTGCGGCACTTGGGTTGGGTGGCTTGATCCTGCTTGCTGAGTCAATGGATATTGATTAAAATTCAATCAATATTGATTCTAGGAGTGCCATCATGGCTGTACAAATTGCGAATCCTGAAGTGGTAAAAAAAATCGAATGGCTCGCCACCACGCTGAATACCAGTAAAACGGCGGCTGTAGAGCGGGCACTGGATGCGTTTAAACTGAATCTTGTGATACCTGATTTAGAGACCACTAAGCTGCGTGAGCGCGAAGCGTTTAAGCAGCGGATGCTCGCAATACTTGCTGAGTTTGATAAGCTGCCTGTGGATCCTAGTGCTGGTAATGATTTGGAATGGGATGAAAACGGGCTACCTGTATGAACGCTGATGTGATTGCCATAGACACATCAGCTTTAATCGCCATTGCCTGTAGTGAACCTGAATGTGTATCCTTCATCGAGTGTATTACCCGTGCCGAGCAAGTGTTACTTAGCTCTTCGACCTTGTTGGAGGCCAGAGTGGTGGTGTTCGGCAAACTCAAGCACGCGGGATTTTTGCTGCTTGATCGTATAGTTAGCGAGCGAAAATTCCTAATCGTGACGCAAGACAAAGAAGAAATTGACCTTGCCTACGAAGCTTTTCTGCTCTACGGCAAAGGCCAGGGCCACAAAGCCCAACTCAATTTTGGCGATTTGTTCAGCTATGCATTGGCCAAGTCGCGCGGCATACCCTTGCTCTACAAAGGCGAGGATTTCGATCTCACGGATATCGTCAGCGCTGTGTGATCGCACTTGGCAGAGGCACTGATCGTCACGAAACTGGGCTAAAATCAGGGGCTTTGCTGGAATTGGCGTAGGAATGTTTTTATCGCCTTCAGCATGCCCCCGATTTTTGAACCCTAGAAAGACCCTCATGGCTATCGAACGCACCCTCTCCATC
>JAYVJQ010000466.1:0-2733 GCA_043769055.1 Allobrachymonas sp. | reverse complement strand
AGCTTGGAAATCAGCGTAGACGCTGATAGAAGCAGTGCGAAAGTTGCATCACCGATTCAGTTCTGATGAATGACCTTCGAGTGCCTATGGCCCGAGTTGTTGGCGCAGGCTTGATCGGTCTTGCAAGCGCATTGCGTCTCCAAGAGGCGGGCTATCGTGTAGAAATCTATGATGCGAGCCGCGACGAAGACGCTGCATCCCACGGGAACGCGGGGCATATTGCCACAGAGCAACTGAGCCCGCTGGCATCTTGGAGTAATGTGCGCCGTTTACCCAAAGCGCTGATGAGTTTCGGTGGACCCGTCGGGTTTCCAGCGGCAAGCGCGCAACATTGGTTACCGTTCGGAATGAAGCTGCTAGCCGCTTGCTCTGCTCAGCAATACGCACGTGGGCTGGAATGCAACCGTGTAATGCTGTTGCAGGCTTTGCCCACTTGGAGGCAGCTACTTAAGCGAACACATCAGGAAGCGCTAATGTCTGAGCAGGGGCATCAGCTCGTCTGGGAGACTGCGCGCAGTACAGCAAAAGGCTTGCAAGCTTGGCGTACTGCTGATACGGGTACGGCGCGCGTGACTGAATTAGACTCGCCAGCGCTTGCAACACTTCAAAAGCAGTTTGCTGGCAAGCCTTGGGCAGGCATTCAGTTCACCGGTACGGGGCATTTGCGCGATTTGCGGGCGGTTCGCGCAGGGATGCGAGAAGAATTTGTAAGAACGGGCGGCGTCTTTTGTCAAAGGCACGTTCTTCGCGTACGCAAGCATGCGGGTGTTGCGCAGCTCATCTTGCAAGGCGATGCGCCTGATGCGGCCATAGGTAGTGCGCAAGATATTGTTGTGGTGTGTGCTGGCGTGCACTCGAAAGAGTTGATTGCTCAAGATTTCGGCAAGCTGCCCATGATTGCTGAGCGAGGGTATCACTTGCAATTCGGTGCGCAAACGCCTACCCAAAACGAGCTGAGTGGCCCTGTGGTTTTTGAAGACCGTTCTTTGATCGTGACACCGTTTACGCATGGCCTGCGCCTTGCAAGCTTCACTGAGTTTTCGTCCGCCCACGCGCCTGCCGATCCTCGCAAATGGAGCGCACTCAAACGCCACGCAAGTGACTTGGGCGTTAGCAAGGCAAGCTTGAGTGCATCGGCATGGCTGGGCAGCCGCCCAACATTGCCGGACTACTTGCCCGCTATTGGTCGCAGTCAGAATGTGCAAAATCTGATCCTTGCCACGGGCCACAATCATTTAGGCGTGACCCTTGCGGCGTTGACGGGGCAACTCGTCGCGCAGCTTGCGACTCGGCAAGCGACAAGCGTCAATTTGGATGCGCTCTCGCCACAGCGCTATCTCTCGGAGTTCTAAAATACACCATGCGTATCATTGATTCCCACACAGCAGGCGAGCCCACACGCGTCATCATCGAGGGCGGCCCCGACTTAGGCCATGGCGATATGGCTGCGCGGCGCGATCGGTTCGTTAAAGAATTTGATCACTTGCGTAGTTTTTGCGTGAATGAACCACGAGGCCATGATGCCATCGTGGGCGCTTTGCTTTGCGAGCCCGTTAACCCGGAATGTGCAGCAGGTGTGATTTTCTTCAACAACGTAGGTGTCATCGGCATGTGCGGGCATGGCACGATTGGATTAGGTGTCACGCTGGCGCATCTTGGCCGCATTGGACCGGGCACGCATCGTTTAGAAACCCCTGTCGGAGAAGTCAGCTTCGAGTTGCTGAGTGCCAACGAGGTAGAGATTCAAAATGTAGAAAGTTACAGATACCGCAAAGATTTCAAGCTCAATGTGCCAAGTTTGGGTGAGGTGACGGGCGATATTGCTTGGGGTGGCAATTGGTTTTTTCTTTGCAAAACAGCACCGTATCCCCTGCGTTCGACCGAGCTAGTGGGCTTGACTTCTGCAGCTCAGGCCATTGCAGACGCTTTATGGGATCAAGGCATCCGCGGTGAAGATGGTGGAAAGATTGATCACATTGAATTTTTTGGCGAACCAGTGGCTACGGATGCTCAAAGCAGAAATTTTGTGCTGTGCCCTGGCGGCGCGTATGACCGCTCTCCGTGCGGCACGGGCACGAGCGCAAAGCTGGCTTGCCTAGCAGCGGATGGCTTGCTTGCACCGGGCGAACCTTGGGTGCAAGAAAGTGTGATTGGAAGTCGCTTTACGGCGCAATACAGTTGGAGCAAGAATCAGACCATCCGAAAAGCTGTGATTCCCAAAATACGTGGAAGTGCTTACGTCACTGCTGATGCGCGCTTGTTGGCTGATGCAGCGGATCCTTTCGCGCATGGGATTCGCGCAGCGTGATTCAGTCTGCACAGAGTCATCAGGTTCAGGCGGTGCTACAGCGCGCACTCGCTGTAGCGCATACATTGGCAGATCTTGCGGATCAGTATTGCAAGCAAGCCGCTGCACAACAAAAATCGAACGCAATCGATACCATCGCGAAAGGGGATAAAACCTTTGTGACGGCGCTCGATCAACGTATTGAGCGCGCTCAACGCGAAGTTATTGAATTGCAATTTCCCGATCACGGAATATTGGGTGAAGAAGAGCAGAGCGTTGCACTTCATCGCCCGTGGGTGTGGACGCTCGATCCTATTGATGGCACGATGGCCTATGTGTGTGGCATGCAGGTGTATTCCACGCTCATTTCTTTGTGCTATGAAGGCAAGCCCGTGCTGGGCATCATGCATTTCCCTGCCACTGGGGAGCGCTGGGTGGGCATGCAA
>JAYVJQ010000465.1:0-8430 GCA_043769055.1 Allobrachymonas sp. | reverse complement strand
CCCGGTTTGCTTGGATAGTTTTTGCCCATCGGGGGCCAGAACCAGTGGGGTGTGCAGGTATTGCGGCGTGGCATAGCCCAGGGCACGCTGCAACAGGATTTGCCGTGCGGTGTTGTCGGCCAAATCTTCGCCGCGCACAATATGCGTGATGCCTTGTGCTGCGTCGTCCACCACCACGGCCAGTTGATAAGCCCACAGGCCATCCGCGCGGCGCAGCACAAAATCGCCCACTTCAGCGGTCACATCTTGTTGTTGCGCGCCTAAACGGCGATCTTGCCATTGCACGAGTGTGTTGTTGTTTGCTATAAAATCAATAGCTAACTGTGTATATTCTGTATCGGCAAATCGCTGATTTACCATCAAATAATCAATATTCAAGCGCCAAGCACGCGCATCGCGTCCCTGGAGGCCAGCACGGCATGTGCCCGGATAAATCAACTCTTCATGGCGCGATTTGCGTAGGCCGCGAGCTTCCCAAGCGGCTTCAATGTCTTTGCGTGAGCAGGCACAGGGGTAGGCGGATTTCGCGTCGATCAAGCGATTCAGTGCTGCTTGGTAAACCTCGCTGCGCTGGGATTGATAAAACGGTTCTTCGTCGGGAGTGAATCCGCAGGCCGCTAATTGGTGCAAGATTTCTTCAGCAGAGCCCGGGATGCAGCGCGGCGTGTCAACATCTTCGATCCGCACCAGCCATGTGCCGCCATGCGCCCTTGCATCGAGCCAACTGGCCAGAGCAGCTACCAGAGAGCCTGCATGCAGTGCGCCCGTGGGAGATGGCGCAAATCGACCGCGATAGCGCATGAATTAACACAGCAAGACAAGAGCCATCAAGCAACAGCCAGAGCCAACTCCAGCCCGCTCACAAACGCATCTTCTACCCGATGGCCAATGCACCAATCGCCACATAATCCCATGCGCAGCGATGCATCCCACAGATGCGATTGGCCCAGCGGTTGATCAGTTTTGGCATAGCGCCAGCGGTGAACCTCAGCATACGAGGGTTGTGCACGAATACCGGTGACCTCGGCAAAGGCTTTGAGCAATTTGGCTTTGACGCGCTGGGCATCGTCTTCTAAATGCTCATGGCTCCATGCTGCGCTGGCCTGCACCGTCCAGCGGTCCACGCCGCCACGTGTCGGCTTGGAGCTTTCGCGGGCGAGCCAAGAAATGCGGTGGTGCGTGGAGCGGGCGGCGTTCCATTGCGGCCCGAGCGGGCGAATCGGATCTTGGGGTGAGGTGGGCAGTGCGCTGGGAAAGGCCAGCATGAGTGTCCAGCAAGGGGAGACCGTGACTTGGCGCATTTTTTGAAGAAAAGCAGCCTCTGCCCCTTGTGGAATCTGCTTAGAGTGCTTCTGTTTTGATAGCGTGGGGCGATGTAAGCTGCTGCCCAGCAAATCCTGCGCTTGCACGCTGGGGATGGCCAGCAAGACCGTATCAAAGCCAGCATGCGTTTGCACCGGCTGGGCAGGATCGGTGGGCTTGTGCGAGAGCAGGGCGTAGCGGCCCTGGATCTGCATGATGTGTGAGACCTGCGTGTGCAGGTGGACTTGTTTCTTGGCCAGCAGAGGCGCTGCCATGTGCGCCACCAAAGCATTCATGCCCGGTTGCGCCACCCAGTGGGGCTCACGCGTGGGGAGCGCAGCTTCTAGGGTGCGGCCCTGGGCATCGAGCACGCGCACAGCGTTGGCAGCCCAAGGGCGGGCCACATCGGGCGCATCAGCCAGCGCCCATTGCATCATCTGGCGAAAGCGCGCATCGCGCACGGTGAAATACTGCGCACCATGATCGAAGCTGCCAAATTCACTGTGCCGCGTGCTCAGGCGGCCACTGACGGTCCGACTCTTTTCAAACACCGTGACACGATGCCCAGCTTGCATCAGCGTTCGTGCGGCGGTGATCCCAGCCATGCCTGCGCCAATGATGGCAATGTGTTGAGAGGATTTTTTGGTTTTGGGGATAGATGCAGTCATGCCCTGCACTCTACACGGTTTAGCCGCTGATTTAGCGTGCGCGCAGACTCAGCAGGCGTTCTCGTGCATCCGAGAGGTGGCTGCGCAGGGTGTACCAGCGGTGAGTATGCTGGGGGGGCAGCTGCAATTGCATGACTTGCTGCTCGATTTCGTCGATGCGCAGGATCATATTGCGCATTTCGATAGGGCGTTCATTTGCGATAGAGCTGATTTCTGTTTCTAAAAATTTCAACTCACCGTAGAAATTTTGTAAGGCAGCATTGACTCGCCACTCAAACCAAGATGGAATCCAAGCCAAAAGAAAAATGGTGATCAACAAAATAGGCAGACCCGCATAAAGTAGCCATTGAGCCGCCTGTGCCCACCAAAATGGAAGTAACTCTTCTAGCCAAGGGCGCTGGCCACGCGAGAGGGCCAGTGTGGTTTTAGAGACTGGAAAATCGAGCCCAATGACCGTTGGAAACTCCCCCTGAATTTGCAAAAAACTGGGTATTTCATGGATTCGGATCGCTGCTGCATAAATTGCGCGTTGTACAGCTGGGTGCATGTCGCTGCGCGCTAACAAATGCAAATCTACCGCCACCATCGTCAAATCGCGCGAAGGCACATCGCCTCGAAATTCAATCACGCCCTGCGGTAAGACGAAAGCCCGAAGTGATTTGTCCTGACCTAATAACTTACCTGCCTGATCCATGCCAAGCAGCGTAATACCTGTGCCACGGATCATGCTGCGGACCACATTGTTGCGAACACTGCCCATCAAAATCACCCCATCCACTTGCCCATCAAGCAAGGCATTGGCCAATTGATCTCGTTCGAAGGGTACGAGTGTGACATCAGAAGTTTTCAGCTGTGCTTGGCTCAGAACGATCTGAGTGATGATCTCTTGCATGGAGTCATAGCTGGGTATGCCGATCCGCAGGCCGCGCAATTCAGCAAGACGCGACACAGTGGGCAATCGTGTGAAGACCCAAAGAGGCTCCCTCTCAATGGCTGCGAGCGCGACAAAATCTTTGCCCTTCGCCTGCTCACTGTGCATGCCGTTGACTAGGGCGAGGTCAACGCCGGCATCATCGCTGAGATGGCGCAAGCCGCTGTGCGATTGAGTGGAATTGACCACTGAGACTTGCAGACCAATTTCTTCTAATTGCTTGCGATACTGCATCGCCAACTGAGCATAGCCCCCGCCCGGCACGCCTGCTGCAAAAGTCACGCGCTGGGGTGGCAATGGCAGCCAGTACGTAAGTGAGAGCGAAAGCACAAAGGCTGCAAGCAGCAAAATAGGTGCGTAAAGCAGCAGCCAGCGTTTACGAAAAAATAGATCCAGTTTCAAGCCATCTCCCTCTCATCGACCCAAGCGCGACTGCATCTTGGAATTGACCAAGGCAATGTGCTGCTGCAATACAAATAAGCGTTGCATGTAGTTTTTAGGCAAAGGATAGGCAGAAACTTGCTTGGCGATGCCTTTGAGCCGGCTTCGGAATTGGGCCAATTCGAGGCCTCCGGGTTGACCTTGGTTGAGATCGTTTTCGATGAATTTGAGCTCACCATACCAACGGTTGATGCGGCTATCGATGCGCCAACTCAAGTAAGAAGGGGCTATTTTGCAAACCAGCCACACCAGCAAGCTCAGAGGCAGGCCAATAAAAATCAACCGATACAGCCATTGCGCCCAACTAAGTGGTAAGTGCTGCTCAATCCAAGGCAAGCCGTCGCGCAATACCTCGCGCGACTGTGGCGTGCTGGGGAACTCCAAGCGCTTGAGATGCGGAAATTCGTTGGAGCGGTGCAATGGGCCGGCTGAAGCGTGGTGCTGCAAAGCGGCATGCATCAGTGCCCGTTTGATCATGGGGTGCAAATCCTCGCGCACCAAAATGCTGGCCACCGTGCTGAGCAACACCATGTCTTGACTGGGTTGCAAACGGCTTGCGTTCAGACTACCCGCTGCCGCAAAGCGAGCATCTAAATAAGGCATGCGCTCGCTCAATGCGGCGCTGCGCTTGAGATTGGCCAAGTAAATACCGGGCGCAGATAAGAGTGCTTGAACGACCGGAGCATTCACCGAGGCGACGAAAATCGTGGCATCAATCTTGCCATCACGCAATGCTGCCACCGTGTTCATACCCACCACTTCAGACTCCAATAAATCCTTGGCCTCCAATCGAACTTGGCGCAATAAGCGAAGAGCAACTTCGCGGCTGCCACTGCCTTGCTGACCAATCGCCACACGCTGACCTTGCAAACGTAACAGCGAATCGACATCTCTATAACGGCTGAATACCCAGATCGGCTCAATATCCACTTGCGCCAGCGTTTGAATGCCGATGCTTGCAGCTTGTGTACTCTCATTGTGGGCGTAGCCGCTTTGTGCCAAGGCGATTTGCACGGAGTTGTTGGGGTTTTTGAGGCGCTGAAGATTTTCCCCAGTTCCCGCAGATTCGAGCACTTGCAGAGAAATACCCCGAGCATTGAGCAATGCCCGGTATGCAGCGGCATGCACTTGGTACATGCCGCCAGGCCTACCCGCGCTGATGGTGACCGTTTGCGGGGGCAAGGGTAGGGCCACATGAGAAATCCATAGAAACGCCAATCCTGCGAATAAAACAGCAGGGAGATAGATCCATGCTGCTCGCTGTTGGTAGAGCTTGGCGACGTTCATGCAGCCATGTTATGTGAAGACTGTCTCAAGCGCATTGTCTTCTGGAATGATCAGCACGAGAGCGATGCTGTAATGTGTGGAATTTGTCACATTCCCACGTAATTCGGCCCGCCGCCGCCCTCGGGCGTGACCCACACAATGTTTTGCGTCGGGTCTTTGATGTCGCAGGTTTTGCAATGCACGCAGTTTTGCGCGTTGATTTGCAAGCGATCTTTGCCTGCATCGTCGCGTACGTATTCATACACGCCAGCCGGGCAGTAGCGGCCTTCAGGCCCGGCATAAGTGATGAAGTTGACATTCACGGGCACGCTGGCATCTTTGAGCGTGAGGTGCGCGGGCTGATTTTCGGCGTGATTGGTGTTGCTGATGAATACGCTGGAGAGGCGGTCAAAAGTCAGCTTGCCATCGGGCTTGGGATAGACGATCTCTTCGCACTCGCGCGCTGGCTTGAGGCATTCGTGGTCGGCCTTGGTGCGGTGCAACGTCCAAGGAATGTGGCCACGCAGGGCGAATTGCTCCAAGCCGTTCATCAGCGTGCCCACGAGCAAACCTTTTTTGAACCAGTTTTTGAAGTTGCGATCTTTGTTGAGTTCGGTGTAGAGCCAGCTCTTTTCAAACGCTTCTGGGTAGGCAGAAAGCTCATCATGCTGGCGGCCAGCGTGCACCGCATCAAACGCTGCTTCCGCTGCGAGCATGCCAGTTTTAATCGCGGCATGGCTGCCCTTGATGCGGCCTACGTTCAGATAGCCCGCGTTGCAGCCAATCAGCGCGCCGCCGGGGAACACGGTTTTGGGCAGCGAGAGCAGGCCGCTGGAATTGATGGCGCGCGCGCCGTAGCCGATGCGCTTTGCTGCTTTGATGCCTTTTGATTCATCGCCTTCTAAATACCAACGAATATTCGGATGCGTTTTCCAGCGCTGCATTTCTTCAAACGGGCTGAGGTAGGGATTTTCGTAATTGAGGCCCACCACAAAGCCTAGCGCGACTTGGTTGTTCTCAAGGTGATACAGGAATGCGCCGCCGTAGGTTGAGGAATCCATCGGCCAGCCGGCGCTGTGCAGCACTAAGCCGGGCTGATGGCGCGCAGGGTCAACCTCCCACAGCTCTTTGATGCCAATGCCAAAGCTTTGTGGGTCTTTGCCAGCATCGAGTTGGTATTTAGCAATGAGTTGCTTGCCCAAATGGCCACGCGCACCCTCTGCAAAGATCGTGTACTTACCATGCAGCTCCATGCCGAGCTGGAAATCGCCTGTGACTTCACCTTCTTTGCTGATACCGAGGTTGCCTGTTGCAATACCTTTAACAGAACCATCTTCGTTGTATAAAACCTCTGCCGCTGAGAAGCCGGGGAAAATTTCTACGCCGAGGCTCTCGGCCTGCTGCGCCATCCATTTGGTGAGGTTGGACAGGCTGATGATGTAGTTGCCATGATTGGCAAGGTTGGGCGGCACGAACATGCCGGGCACGCGAACAGCCGATTTCTCGCCGAAGAACATGATCGCATCGTCCGTCACGGGCTGATTCAGTGGTGCGCCTTTTTCTTTCCAATCAGGGATCAGCTCGGTCAGCGCAATCGGATCCATGATCGCGCCAGACAAGATATGCGCGCCGGGCTCCGAGCCTTTTTCGATCACCACCACCGAGATGTCTTTGCCCGTTTCTTGCGCTTTTTGCTTGAGGCGAATCGCAGCAGCCAAGCCACCGGGGCCGCCGCCAACGATCACCACGTCGTACTCCATCGATTCGCGTGGACCGTGGGCGGCTAGGATTTCTTGCGTGTTCATGGCCTGAGACTTTCTAATTCGTCGTTGATAATGGAACTGACATGATTTTATGTGCAGGTGTGGTGCGTTGTCGCACCTCAGGCATTCCATTGAACAGGACTCTCTAAATGAGCTACGAACTCGATCTCTCAGGCCGCGTCGCACTAGTGACTGGTGCATCCAGCGGCCTCGGCACGCAATTTGCTAAAACGCTGGCCAAGGCAGGCGCAGCCGTGGTGCTGGCCAGCCGAAGGGTGGACAAGCTCAAAGCCCTGCGCGTAGAAATTGAAGCCGATGGCGGCAGCGCGCATGTGGTGGCGTTGGACGTGACTGATACCGTGAGCATCAAATCAGCTGTGGCACATGCCGAAACGGAAGTCGGCCCGATTGATATTCTCATCAACAATTCCGGCGTGTCGACCACCCAGAAACTCACCGACATCACCGAAGAAGATTACGACTTTATTTTCAACACCAACACACGCGGCGCATTCTTCGTGGCGCAAGAGGTGGGCAAGCGCATGCTGGCGCGTGCACGAGGCGCTGCGCCGGGCACGTATACCGGCGGGCGCATCGTGAACATTGCCTCGATGGCCGGCCTCAAGGTGCTGCCGCAAATCGGCGTGTACTGCATGAGCAAAGCCGCCGTGGTGCACATGACCAAATCGATGGCGGTGGAGTGGGGCAAATATGGCATCAATGTGAATGCCATCTGCCCCGGCTATATCGATACCGAAATCAATCACCACCATTGGCAAACCGAGCAGGGCCAAAAGCTGGTGCAAATGCTGCCGAGAAAGCGCGTGGGCAAGGCATCTGATTTGGATGCGCTGCTGGTGATGCTGTGCTCGCGCGAGAGCGATTTCATCAATGGTGCGGTGATTGCTGCGGACGATGGGTTTGGCGCTTAAAAAGTCAAGCCTTCTATGTGGATCGGAATTGCCGCAGGATTAGCGGCGGGCGCTTTGTGGGGCTTGGTGTTCGTTGCGCCGCGCATGCTGCCGGGCATCAATGAGGTCGATTTCACGGCGGGGCGCTTTGTCTCGTATGGGCTGCTGGCCTTTGCCTTGATGCTGCTGGCCAGAAACAAGCAATGGCCGACTTGGGCGCAGGCGCGAGCTGCCGTGTTGCTCAGTTTTTTGGGCTTTACGGGCTACTACCTGCTGCTTGTTTATGGCATTCGCGATGCAGGCACTGAAGTGCCCAGCCTCATCATCGGCACGATTCCGCTGTGGATGATGATCTTGGGCAAACCTGCGGGGCTGACGTGGAAATCATTGATTCCCGGCTTGATTCTCACGGGCTTCGGCCTCGCGCTGATGATGCAGGCTTCGCATGCGAGCAGCAGCTCACTGGGTGGCGGCGAATTTTTCTGGCGCGGTGTGGCGTTTTCAGTGGCTTCAATGGTCTGCTGGACAGCCTTTGGTTTGATGAATGCCAAATGGCTCAAAGTGCATCCCGAGGTGAGTGCCACCACTTGGGCCAATTGGCTCGGCGTGGCCACGGGCTTGGGAGCGCTGCTGCTCTGGTTAGTCGCTGGTTCAGAGCCAAAAGTGCTACTAGCCGGCAAGAATATTGCGCTGGCTGCTATTCTTTCCGTAGCAACTGGTATCGGCTCGGCATGGCTAGCCACGATCCTCTGGAACATCGCCAGCCAGCGCCTGTCTGCCAGCTTGTGCGGTCAATTGATCGTGAGTGAGACGATTTTTGCCTTGGTCTATTCGTTTATTTGGGATGGTCATTGGCCGAGTGCTGTGCAGATGCCGGCTGCGGCGCTGTTTGTCGCGGGCATCTTGGCGAGTATTCGCGCGCATCGGTGAATCTCTGAGACGCAGTATCTTGATTTGAACCTCCTGCGACTATTGATCCGGCACGATAAAGTCTGAAGTTTCCGTTCGGGCTGATCCTTCGATACCTCAGGACAGGGCACGCTACGCGTATCGAAGCCCCCGTTCGCCCTTAGATACCTCAGGGCGAACGGTTAATACATCATCTGCCGAAGCAATAACCTGAGAATGGCTGAAATCGGAGCCATTAA
>JAYVJQ010000464.1:0-5150 GCA_043769055.1 Allobrachymonas sp. | reverse complement strand
GACCAATCCAAAACATCATCAGCTCTCAAAGACAAATCATCAGGCCAAAACTTGTGATCCACTTGCGTGCAGACCATTTGCATCATGTCTTTGATTTGTTGATAACTGAGCCGCCCTAAGTAATAACTGGGCATGCTCAAAATGCGCAAAACACCGTTTTCTATGATCGGGCAGGTGGCTATTTTTATGCCCGGTTTCGCGAGCAAGGCGATGGCGCTTTGATTGTGCTGATGCCGTTCGTCAAAGAGTGCCAGCCAGACATTCACATCCAACAGCAAGCGAAGTTGAGCCATCAAATGCCTTCTTGCTCCATGAGGCGATAGACATCTTGGCTGGTGATGATGGTTTTGCCGTCGGCCGGGATAAGCGTGTAGCGGCCGCGCATGGGCGGGGCGGGTGCATGCTGACTTGTTTGCAACGATTGCCTCACCAGCATGGATACTGCTTTACCCAATGAAACCTTTGATCGCGCAGCAGTTTGCTGGGCGAGTAGGAAAACATCTTCGTCAAGGGCTAAAGTGGTGCGCATTTCTAGATTTTAGCATCAAAACATCAATTTGATGTTTTGATGCTATTGCTTCAACATGAATCAAACACCTTGCTTGAGGCTAGCCTCAATGAAATCATCCAAATCCCCATCCAGCACCTTCTGCGTGGCAGAGATTTCAACGCCCGTGCGCAAATCCTTGATGCGGCTGTTGTCCAAGACGTAACTGCGGATTTGGTGGCCCCAGCCCACGTCAGTCTTCGTGTCTTCGAGCTTTTGCTGCTCTTCTTGGCGCTTGCGCATTTCAAAATCGTACAGCCTTGAGCGCAGGCGCTTCCACGCGACGTCTTTGTTGCTGTGCTGGCTGCGGCCATCTTGGCAGGTGACGACGATGTTGGTGGGGATGTGCGTCAGGCGCACTGCGGAATCCGTTTTGTTGATGTGCTGGCCGCCCGCGCCGGATGCGCGGTAGGTGTCTACGCGCACGTCTGCCGGGTTGATGTTGATCTCAATCGTGTCGTCCACCTCGGGATAGACGAAGACGCTGGCAAAGCTGGTGTGCCGGCCGCCCGAGGAGTCGAAAGGCGATTTGCGCACGAGGCGGTGTACGCCAGTCTCCGTGCGCAGCAAGCCAAAGGCGTAATCGCCTTCGATCTTGATGCTGGCCGAGCGAATGCCCGCCACATCGCCGGGCGTTTCTTCGTCAATCGTCGTTTTGAAGCCTTTGCGCTCGGCATAGCGCAGGTATTGGCGCAGCAGCATGCTGGCCCAATCGCAAGCTTCGGTGCCGCCCGCGCCGGCTTGAATGTCTAAGAACGCGTGGCTCGGATCAGCGGGCTGGTTAAACATGCGCTTAAATTCGAGATCTTTGACGATCGCTTCTAAGCGCTCGGCATCATCAGCAATCGTCTTGAGGCCATCGAGGTCGTTTTCCTCTTTGCTCATCTCGAAGAGTTCGGCGTTGTCGGCCAAATCGCGGTCGAGCGTGGTGACGTTGCTCACCACGTTTTCTAACTGCCGCTTTTCTTTGCCCAGCTCTTGGGCTTTCTTCGGATCATTCCAAATGCTGGGATCTTCCAGCGCGGCATTGACTTCATCGAGACGGTGAGACTTTTTCTCGTAGTCAAAGATACCCCCGAAGATCGAGGGTGCGGGCGGCCAAGTCGTTCAGCTTGCTGCCGATAGCGTTGATTTGTTCTGCGTCCATGTGAGTCACTTCTTTATAAACGGGAAAACCCGTATTTTCGCATTCTTAGCGGTGGGTTTGCTGCGGTGGTGTGTGTTGTGCGTAGAAGACTAGATTTTGAAGCAAAAGAGGCAGGTAGCCGGCATAGAATGTACGCGGAGTGCTATTGAGTTGATAGTTTAGGCTTGCTGAGAGTTTCCTGCCACCTTTTGTGCATTGGCACGGTGGCCGCGATAGGAATTGGCGGCTTGGCTCCCGCGCAGAGGATAAAAATGGGGTCGGATCACAATTCAAGACATTTAATTTCCCGAAGCGAATTCAAGCACAGACGAAATTGTGCTCTGACCCCATTTTTATTCTCTGCGCGAATGGCCGCACCGCCAATTCCTATCACGCCCACCGCACCTTGTGGCTTGGTTGGCGCTCTGACAAGCACTTTCTATCGATACTGAAACTGCGGTATAAATTAGTTAACTATGAAACATCGTATCTATCTTCTTGCTTTCATTTCTGCCTATGCGTTGAGCTTTCAAGTTATTGCCCAAGAGTTCAAACCGTATCCGAGGGCAGATATCACCGTAGCGCAGTGGCTGACGTACTTTAACGAAGTCCGCGAGAAGCACGGGACGACTGTTCAAGACTTAGATGATGAGAAGTTGCTCGTTTACACAGACAAAACAACGACCACCATCTATGGATTCACAAAACCTGGGCATCCTGCCCATCCAGCGTGGATTACACGAAAGCCTGAGCAGCGAGGCGATTCCTTATTCATCGGGCAGATTGGCTACTTCGCAGGCTCAGAGCCACCATTCGCGAAGCTGTTTCGGGACTATCTGGCGCTAAATGAAAGGTTGACAGAAGACATCAAACTCAGGTCTCAGCAAGTCGAAAAAAAGTAATGTCTTGCCGTTCTCTCTTCCTAGGTCAAGCCGTGTATCAAGCGCTAAATCTCAGAACACCCACCAAGCCGCAAGGTGGTGGATGAATATGAGCAGGATGCAGAAAAGTTTTTGTAGGTTGAGCGCGGCCGGCCAAGGCAATCACGCTACAAAAGATTAGTAGCTCGGCGGGAAAAACTTTTCTGTAGCCTGAGCATGTTCGTCCATCGCCAATGTGAGCGGGTGGTGTGAAACGGTTGGAAAACAGAAATTTGAAGTAAAAGAGGCAGGTAGCCCGCATAGAATATGCGCTAAATGCTATGAAATTAAGAGCGAAACGATGCGCCAACAGTATCAATCCGCTGCGTGATGGGTCTGAAAAAACGAAGGCTTTCCATAGGGTAGTTCTGGCGGGTGCTTGCACCGCTGCGATGCCGCTTTCGGGTGGTCTGCGTCGTTGGAAAGCCTCGCGGTAGTCCCACTACCGCTGCGTTTTCCGCCTAGCATCCCATCCCGAAATCAGCACCGCAACGGCGCAATCTCCCACCAGAACTACCCTTGAGCGCGGCCAACCAAGGTCATCACGCTACAAAAGACAAGTAGCTCGGAGCGAGCGGCACAGAACGCCGCATGGAAAGCCCTCGGCTTTTTCGGGCACATCACGTGGCAGACGAGCGGCTTGAGCGAAACATTTGGCAGCACAGAAACGGCGTTGGACAAAATCCCTCACCCCAGCCCTCTCCCGGCGGGAGAGGGAGCAGTTCAGTTGCTATAAATTTAGTAGCACTCCGCGCATATTCTATGCCGACTAGAGCCCCAAATCGCTTAAAAAATGCCTTTGTAGAGCATATACGCCGCCAGCACATACAAAATGCAGGCAAACACGCGCTTCAAGCGTTTCACATCCATTGCGTGCGCAGCCTTCGCGCCCATGGGGGCCATGAATACGCTCGTGATGGCGATCAAGGCCAGAGCGGGCAGCCAGATGTAGCCCAGCGAACCAGCGGGCAGGCCGCTTACGCCTTGGCCGCTGATGGCATAGCCGATCGCGTTGACCACAGCAATCGGAAAACCCAGCGCAGCAGAGGTGGCCACCGCGTTGTGAATCGCCACATTGCACCAAGTCATGAATGGCACGCTGATGAAGCCGCCGCCTGCGCCGACCAGCCCTGAGAGAAAACCAATCACGCCGCCGCCTGCGAGTTGCCCTGCCGTGCCTGGCATTTGGCGCGTAGGGGCAGGCTTTTTATCGAGGAACATTTGCGTGGCAGAAAACGTAACGAAAGCGCCAAAGAAAATCGCCAACCAAGAGCCTTTGAGCAGCGCAAACACGCCAAGGCTTGCGATCAAGCTGCCAATCACGATGCCTGGCGCAAGCCCTTTGACAATATCCCAACGCACCGCGCCCCGCTTGTGATGCGCGCGCACGCTGGAGATGCTGGTGAAAATGATCGTGGCCATCGAGGTGGCAATCGCCATCTTCACTGCTAGATCAGGCGATGCACCGCGCGTACTCATGATGTAGGTGAGAAACGGCACCATGATCATGCCGCCGCCAATGCCCAGCAAGCCTGCGAGGAAGCCTGTGCCCACGCCGAGGATGAGGAGTTCGGCAATGAGCAAAGGGTCGAGCGACATACTGTTATTTGAATAAAAAAAGAAAAAGGGCTTACAGCACCTGGCCCCAGACCGGCATCCTGAACCGGGGTTCAGGTGGGCGAGATCAGCAGCACATTGGGTTCATCTGACGCGAGACGATCACGCTTGTGAGGCAATTTTCAAGCCCGAGCTCTAAGAGCATTGGTACAAGGAATATAAAGCCCGAGGAAGGGCTGCAAGCGGTTTGATTTTAAAGCCATGCGCAAGGCTTTGAAGCGGACACGATATGGTAAATTTGGATACATTGTGGTACAAATACAGCTTCAACCACGCCCCGCACTTAGCCCCGTATCAACCCCGCATGGAGACCCCTCAGATGAGAACCACCCCCGAAACTGGCACTGAATTTGCTCAGTCAGTCAGTCAGTCAGTCAGTCCTAGCTAGCAAGCCACGCCACTTTGCAAAAGCGGCGGCAATTTTCAGCAGCGTAGCGGCTGCTTGGCTCATGGCCGCATGTGGCGGTGGCGGTGGCGGCTCAGGAGGAGGCGGCGGCTCAAGCGGTGATCCCATCACGATTGCGCCCGGGGTGCAAATTGTGGCCAGCATCAGCGTGGATATTGAAAGCCCCGTTACGGGCCAAACCGTGAATTTCACGCCCAGCTTGAGCATCATCAACAACAGCTCCAGCCCGTCGCTCACCGTCACCCAAGTGGTGTGGAATTTTGGCGATGGCTCGCCAGCAGTCACGATCAACAATGCCGCCAGCTTCACCGCAGCCCAGCCCAAAGCCTATGCCAGCACCGGCAGCTTCATCGTCACCTTAAGCGCCACCGATAGCAGCGGGCGCAGCGGCTCAGTCACGCGCAGCATCGCCGTGTCTTCATTGGCCGTCACAGGCCAGCTCAATGACACCGGCATTGATTGGTGCAGCGAAAACATCACCACGCCCAGCGTGTGGGTCAACAACGTGATTTGCAGCGCCTTCAATTGGGGCGC
>JAYVJQ010000463.1:0-3086 GCA_043769055.1 Allobrachymonas sp. | reverse complement strand
TACACGCCGGCTTTGGGATCGCTCAGGTATTCGCCAATCAGTTGCTCCCGCAGGGTTTTGTCGGCCAGGGCTTTGCTCACTGCGTCCATGGCAAAAGCTGTGAGCGCGGCAGGCAATTGGCCGGGCTGCTCGGTGGCAGCTTGGGCTTTGTCTTCGTAGAGTTTGGAGAGTTTCGGGTCATCTTCCATGCCGTCTGCGATTTCTTCAGCCAGCCGGTGCAAGATTTCCCGCGCCAACTCGCCCGCGCGGGGAGCGCGAAAGCCGATCGAATAGGTTTGGCAGCCTACGTCAAGCGCCACGCCATCGTGCGCAGAGCGTGGCGGCAGATACAGCATGTCGCCCGGCTCAAGGATGAACTCTTGCGTGGGCTTGAAGTTTTGCAAAATTTTGAGCGGCGCATCTGTCACCAGAGTTAAATCTTTCTGCGCACTGATCTTCCATTGCCTGCGACCCTGTGCTTGCAGCAAGAACACATCGTAAGAATCAAAATGCGGCCCTACGCCACCGCCCGCGCCTGCCAGCGAGATCATCAGGTCATCCAGCCGTGCATCGGGACAGAAGCGAAATTGCTTGAGCAATTCATGTACTGCGCCAACATGCAAGTCAACACCTTGCACGAGCAGCGTCCAGTCTTTCTTTTTGGCGGCTATAGCCTCCAGCACCGGGCCATGCGCGAGCTTGTAGCCTTTGGCCGTTTGCTGAATTAGGCGGCTTTCCACTTCATCGTTGGCTGCCATGCTCCAGAGTTGATCTTCTGCGACCAAGGGCTTGAAATTTGGAATTGCAGCGCGAATTAACAAAGGCTTTTTCTGCCAATACTGAGCCATAAACTGCTCAGGGCTGATGCCGCCGAGCAAAGGGAGAGGGAGTTTCACATTCATGGGACAATTCTGCCTGAAGCCCTGCTCGATTTGCGAAGTACCTTAGAGCAATCATTTTTAAGAGGAACACAGAAAGCACAGAAATCCCACAGAAGACACAGAAAAAATTCAATAGGGTTTTTCTGTGTCTTCTGTGTTTTTTCTGTGAATTCTGCGTTTCTGACTTTATTTTCTCCAGCCCATCATGTCCAACGATTCCGAACTTCACCACGTTACCCCGCAATGCATCGTCGCCCTCACCTGGGTCATGAAAGACACGCTGGGCGAAGAGCTAGACCTGCTTGATGAACCCGCTGAATTTTTAGTCGGTGGCAACGATTTGCTGGCCAAGATTGAAGAAAACCTCATTGGCAAAGTCATCAACGAAATCGTCGAACTGCACCTTGAGCCCGTCGATGCTTTCGGCGATTACATCGAAAAATTAGTCTATCTCGCCCCGCGCGACAAGTTTCCAGAAAACTTGGAAGAAGGCATGCTGTTTGAAGGCCTGCCCCCCGGCTGCAACCCCGATGCGCCGAAGGATGTGGTGTTTCACATCACTGATATTTACCCTGACCATGTGATTTTGGATGGCAACCACCCGCTGGCTGGCATGGCGCTGCGCCTGCGCATCAAGATCGACAGCGTGCGCGAAGCCACACTCGATGAAATTGGCAAAGGCAGCGCAGGCATTGGATTTTTCAAGATGCAAGCTAGTCATGCGCATGGCCACGACCATTCACACAAGCATTTGCACTAACATGGCAGCACCTGTTTGAAAGGCTCATCATGAACATGACAGAACTTGCACAATTGCCTTTGGCTGATCGCCTGCAAGCCATGGAAATTTTGTGGGCCTCGCTTGCGCACGACGCTGCGCACGACCCCAGCCCCGCTTGGCATGAAGAGATCGTGGCGCATCGAATCGCGCGCTTGGAAGCTGGGCAAGAGACGCTGCAACCCTGGGATGAAGCTAAAAAAGACATTCGCGCGCGTATCGATGCGCGCAAAGCCCAGCACGGTGGCATGCAGTGAACGGCTGCGCGCAAATCACCATCACCGAGCCTGCGAAACGTGATTTGGAAGATGGTTATGGGTTCTACGAAGCGCAATTAGCTGGTTTAGGTGACTACTTTTTAAGCAGCTTGCAAAGCGACATTGATTCGCTGATTGTGTTTGCTGGCGTGCATGCCAAGCCTTATCGCAGCGAGGTTTATCGCAGTTTGTCACGTATTTTCCCGTATGCCGTGTTCTATCGCATGAAAGGCAACACCGCGCAGGTCTTGGCCGTTTTAGACACCCGCCGCGATCCACAACTTACTTTACAACGCCTCAAAGCCTCCCCATGAGTCAAGAAAACCGAACCGGTCAACCACAATCCTTGAGCGGCTTGATTCCGTTCCTCAAACCCTATCTGGGTCGCATCGGCTTGGCCTTGCTGTTTCTCGTGCTCGCGGCTGCGGCTACCTTGGCTTTCCCCATTGCTTTGCGCGAATTGATCGATGGCGGCTTGCAGGCGGACGGCTCTGCCGCTGACAAAGGCGCGCAACTTCTCGCGCTGCGTGGGCATTTCTTTGATTTGTTTTTAGTGGCCTGTGCTTTGGGCTTATTCAGCGCGGCGCGCTTCTTTACCGTGAGCTGGCTGGGCGAGCGCATCACGGCCGATTTGCGCAACGCAGTCTATGCCAAGGTGCTGCGCCAAAGCCCTGCGTTTTTTGAGACGACGCAAACCGGTGAGGTGCTCTCGCGCTTAACGGCAGACACCACGCTGGTGCAAACCGTGGTGGGCTCCAGCTTGAGCATGGGGCTGCGCAATTTGGTCATGGGCGTGGGCGCTTTAGGCGTGCTGGTGTGGACCAACCCCTACGTGATGACCCAAGTGCTGGGTGTGCTGATTTTGATCGTTCTGCCCAGCCTGTGGTTTGGGCGGCGTGTGCGAAAGCTTTCGCGCGCCAGCCAAGACCGCGTGGCCGACTCCAGCGCGATTGCGGCGGAGGTGCTTAACGCCATTCCCGTGGTGCAAAGCTACACCGCCGAGGCGCGCGAATCGGCCCGGTTTGATGCGTCTACCGACAACGCCTTCAAAACCGCCGTGCGGCGCACCAAAGCGCGCTCGGTGCTGGTGGGCTTCATCATCATCGCCACCTCGGCGGCACTCTTGTGGGGCTTGTACCAGGGCACGCAGGCGGTGATGGCCGGGCGCATCTCGGCCGGGCACTTGGGGCA
>JAYVJQ010000462.1:0-3156 GCA_043769055.1 Allobrachymonas sp. | reverse complement strand
GATTCTTTGGGTGCAATCAGCGCGGCGGCGTTGTCGGTGTCGCGCACCGTGACCCCGTTTTTAGCAATCTGCGGTGTGTAGATGCTGTTCAGGCGTGTGCGGGCGGATAGCTCGCGTTGGCGCTGCGTGTAGGCGGGCGCGGCGAAGCGATCTTTCCAGCCGATGTAATCCCAGTAGTTCACATGAAAGGCTTGAGCCACCACCTTGCCTTCTTTGTGCGCCGTCTTGAAAGTGGAGAGCCACGCATCCGCAGGCGGGCAGGAGCTGCAACCCTCAGAGGTGTACAGCTCGATCACGGGGGTGAGCGTGGCAGCAGACCTTGCAGAGCAGTTTTCTAAGCCAAATACGGTGCTACCCGGCATAAATACTGAATAGAATGCTACGAAAATAGGAGTAAATAGAGTGTTGCGCATGAAAGCCTTACTTAACGGTCATACGCATCAGTAGCCCCAAGGGCGTGTCATCTTACAAATTTTTGGTGAACATGAGGCTGGGCATCTGGCGCGCTTTTGTGGGCGCTGTTACGAACTGGCAGCGATGTCTGCGCCGGCAGAGCGCTGCGCGCGAATCAACTCAATGACGGAGCGAAGTTGTATCGGGGTAACGGGTTTTGCCAAAGCAATGCACTGAGCGTTGGCTGCCTGTTCTTGCAATTGCGCGCTCATGAATCCAGAGATCACAATGGCGGGAAGATGGGTGCCAGTTGCTGCGCGCACCTGCGCTATCACCTGCAGGCCATGCTTGCCGCCCGGTAAATCGTAATCTGAGAGCAACATATCCCATCGGAAGCTTTGCTCAGAAACAATGCGCATGGCTTGCTCCGCGCAGTCGGCGGATGCACAAAAATGCCCCCAATTTCTCAAAATAGTCTCTAGACTTCGCCGCACAGCAGCGTCGTCTTCGATCAATAAAATATTCAGAGGCTCTAGGCTGCGCGTGGGTGCTCTGTCTGCGCCTAACTCAGACTCGTTGGGCCGATTGGGCGTGAGTGCCAGCTCCACCCAGAAGCAACTGCCCCGTCCTACTGCCGAGTGAAAACCAAGGCCATAGCCAGCCGCGTCACACAGGCGCTTCACGGAGGCCAGGCCCAAGCCAAACCCGTATCCCGGTGCGGACGGCACACGATAAAACTCTTCAAAAATGAGGCTGTGCGATGCCAAATCAATACCGGGCCCGGTATCTAACACGAGTAAACGCAGTTTTGCGCCTCGCCGCTTTGCGCCCACCACCACCCGTCCAGCATGGGTGTGTCGCACCGCATTGGCCACTAGGTTGGAGATGATTCGCTGCAAGGCAGTTGCATCGCCCAGCACCCAATGCTTGCAGGGCACGCTGCGAATACTCAAGCCTTTGTCCAATGCCTCGCCATCAAAGAGCAGCATGGCCCGGTGCAGCAACTGGCTGACTTCTACGGGTTCTTGGGCAATGTGCATGGCGCCCGCTTCAATTTGCGCGATATCCAAGACGCCCTTGAATAAGTCTTCGAGCACATGCGCAGATTCTGAGATTTGCACACTGATTTGATGCAACTCCCCTTTCAATTGACTGCTAGACAGTACGCAGGCATACAAACTAAGCGCTTGCAGGGGCTGGCGCAAGTCATGACTGGCACTGGCAAAGAAACGGCTCTTGGCTTTGCTGGCTGCTTCTGCGGCCGCTTGCAACTGCATTGCATTTTCTCGTTCTTGCTCTAATTGATCGATCAAATGCCTGTTTTCGTGGCGAAGGGCAATTGATTTCTTGAGGGTTCTCGCGTGAAAGCGCCCATACAGTGAGAGATAAACACCCAGCAAGATCAGGCCAGTGCCTAGGTAAACGTGCGAAAAATCAGCAATGGAGATGATTCGAAAAGAAAACGGCAGCAGCATGCAAGCCAAGAAGGTGAACATGACCGGGCTGTGATACGCGTGAATTGTGATGCTGCCCACCGCCATGCCGCCTAGGGCCATGGCAATGAAGGCTTGCGTCAGAAAATCATTGGGCTCAGCCAAGATTGCCAGTGAAACTCCCCAATACAAGCCAGCAGCAGCCAAATCGATCAAGTAACGCCGGGCCCAGCGCGCGGGGTCGATGACCTCAACGGTTTTGAAGCGCGAGATACGCAGCAATGCGCCTCGGCCAGATTGCACAAGACAAACACCCAAATACCATATCAACACCACGGACCATGAATGCACGCGGCTCAGTGCCAGTGCCAAAATAGCGCCCACAACCAAGCCAGAGGCAACCGACTCAATGCGCGGGCGATACAGCGCTTCGACCTGCTCCTGAAAGATCAGCTGCGAGTTGGGTGGGGAGGATGGAGAGCTTGAAGCAGCCACAGTGCTAAATTAGACCACGCGCAATCGCTCGCGTGATGGCATCTGCGCGATTGATTGCGCCTAAACGCTCAAAGATCAAGGACACATGGTCTTTCACCGTGCGCTCAGAAATGGTGCAAACACGTGCGATTTCTTTGTTGGTTTTTCCCTGCGACAACAGGATCAAGATGTCTTGCTGGCGCGCAGTCAGTAAAGCGCAGGCGCGGCTCTGTCGGCCATCAGGAAAGTAGCGCTCGCCGTTCAAAATACGCTGCATTGCCAGAGCCAGCAACTCTTCATCAAGCGTTTTGGGAAGATACCCCAGCAAACCCGCCTCACGCGCCTTCTCAGGCAGACGCGCATCATCTGCCCCAGAGATCAACACGCGCGCGCTGGACGGGCTCAAGCGGCCCAGATCAGTCAGTAGAGTTAAGCCGTCGCCATCGGGCAAGCGCCAATCGGCCAAGATCAAAGCGGGGTTGACGAAGGGCAGTGATTGCATGGCTTGAGCCACGCTGCCTGCAACGGCAAACTCAATCTGCGGAAGCTTTTGACAGACCGCAGCCGTGAATCCCTGTCGAAATAAGGGATGGTCATCTACCAGCAAAGCCTGAATCGTTCGCATCGCTCATCGTAGCGCCAAAACTGTATTCAGCGCACTGTACTTTAGGACGGTTGTGGCGCGCTTGCTATCGACCTAAGCTCATCGCACCGACATCAAAGATACCTATGAAGTGCAATTTCAAATGAAGGAGCAGGTGTGAAACAACAACGATGCAATATCCCTAGTCTGCGCATCGCATGTGCGCTGTTGCTCGCGGCAACACAAGCCAACGCGCAGCCCTATGCTGGCGCT
>JAYVJQ010000461.1:0-5569 GCA_043769055.1 Allobrachymonas sp. | reverse complement strand
GCAAATGTGTGCTGCGCTTTTTAGATTCACTCATGGCGTACCCTTTTCTTTTGACAGTGTCCTACTTAAACTGTTGTCTGAAATTCGGGGTCCACTTCATTCCAAGTGATATTTTTGATTTTTCCTTGACTGTTTTTTCTGCGTCTTCTGTGCAATTTCTGTGTTTTCTGCGTTCGTGTCCTGTCTTGAATTTGTCTTTTAAACTCACCCCATGGCCAAACTGTATTTCCGCTATGCCGCGATGAACGCTGGCAAATCCACCTCGCTCTTGCAAGCCGCCTTCAACTACGAAGAGCGTGGCATGCGCATTGTGCTGCTGACGGCCGAGCTGGATAACCGAGACGGGCACGGCAAAATCGCCTCGCGCCTGGGCCTCTCGCGCGATGCGCTCACCTTCAACCCCAATCAAATCATGGCCGAGCGCATTGCCGCCGCGCAGCAGCAAAACTGGATCGCAAAATTAGCCTGCGTGCTGATCGATGAGGCGCAATTTCTCACCCTCGCCCAAGTCGAAGAGCTGCACCGCTGGGCTCACGAGCATCAAACGCCCGTGATTTGCTACGGCATCCGCAGCGATTTCCAAGGCAAAGCCTTCCCCGGCTCTGCCGCCTTGCTCACACTGGCAGATGATGTTGAAGAAATGAAAACGATTTGCGACTGCGGCAAAAAGGCCAGCATGAACGCCCGCTTCGACGACGAAGGCAACCGCCTCCTCGAAGGCGATCAAGTGCTGATTGGCGGCAATACCCGCTACCGCGCGCTCTGCCCGGATTGTTTCTATCAAATCAGCAGGTAGCCGGCATCGAATCTGCACGGAGTGCTATTGATTTAGGAGTTAATGACTCGTTGCAATTGGCCTGCCCGGAGGGGATCGAACCCCCGACCCACAGCTTAGAAGGCTGTTGCTCTATCCAACTGAGCTACGGACAGTCAAGAAATCTTAAAACCCTAACCCACCAAACAAAACGCCCCGCAAACGGGTAGCTGCGAGGCGTTGGGTGCACTTAACGTGCTTAAAAACTTGGTCGGAGTACAAGGATTCGAACCTTGGACCCCCTGGTCCCAAACCAGGTGCGCTACCAGACTGCGCCACACTCCGAAGGGTTTCATTATATGCGATAGCGGAAGAAAAATTTCTACCACGCACTGCAAAAACCAGCGTAATTATCGGCTCACGCGCAGTAGCTTTCCGTTATCGGCAAGCAAATACAGCCAGCCATCGGGTCCTTGGCGCACATCGCGGATGCGCTCGCCTCGGTTGGCGAGCAATCTCTCGCGCAAGACTTCTTTGCCATCTGTGCTGAGCGCGATGCGCCACAGCGCCGTGCCCGCGAGCGCGCCGCTGAAGAGGTTGCCGCTGTATTCCGGGAATTTGTTGCCGGAGTAAACCACGAGGCCGCTGGGCGCCATCGATGATTTTGAACCGCTCGTGTATGCGCTGCCATCGCGCGTGAGCCACACGCTGACGGGTTGCTCCATGCCTGCTTTTGCCGTGCCTTCGCCTACCTGCATCGTCGTGCCGTATTCTTGGCCGTGGCTGATGGTGGGCCAGCCGTAGTTTTTGCTACTCTGCGCGAGGTTAATCTCATCGCCGCCTTGCGGGCCGTGCTCGCTGACCCAGAGCTGGCCCTTGGCATCCAGCGCCGCGCCTTGGGGGTTGCGGTGGCCGTAGCTCCAGATGCTACCCTGCGCTCCTGCTACGGAAAAACTGGGGTTGCCGGGCGCTGGCATGCCTTCGGTGGTGATGCGCATGACCTTGCCATTGCCGCGCGACAGGTCTTGCGCGAAGCCGCGCTCTGCGCTGCTTTGCCTGTCGCCCAGCGCGACGAACAAATAACCGTTCGCATCAAACACCAGCCGCGAGCCAAAATGCCCGCTAGAAGCGACCTTGGGTGTTTGGCGGAAAATGATGGTCACATCATCCAATCTGTTGTTGGATGCATTGAGCTTGGCGCGCGCTACGGCTGTGCCGCTCAAGCTGTTGTTGACCGCATCGTTCTCAGAGAACGTGAGGTAAATGCGCTGGTTGCTGGCAAAGGCGGGGTCGATCACCACATCCAGCAAACCGCCCTGCCCGGCACTGTTCACAGCGGGCACGCCTGCAATGGTGGATACCGTTGCGCCCACAGCAGACAAGAGCTTAAGTACACCGCTTTTTTCAGTGACGAGCATGCGGCCATCTGGCAAAAAAGCCAAGCCCCATGGGCTAGACAGCGTGATGTTCAGCTCATCGACTTTGAGCGTGAAATGGGTGGGCAAAGCCGCATTGATTGGCGTGCCACCGGGGCTGGGTTGGGTTGGTAAGGCGGGCGTTTGCGTTGCTGTTGATGCATTGTCGCCGCCGCCACCGCAGGAAACCACACTCACCGACATCATGGCTATCAGCAGCAACAGAAATAACAAACTGCGCCCCAACAAGCGCCGCATGGAGATGAGGGACGATAGAGGCAAAGCGAGATGTTCAGACATACGCCCAATGCTCGCAGACCACTGGGCAGCGATGCTGCCAATTGAAACAAGGGATGCCAGTTGTGATCTCGTCTGCATAGGAACTCCAGTTCTATGCATCAATTTTTACAAATTCGCGTGGCTTTGTACCGACACGCTGTTGAAGCCCTTCAACTCAACCCTGAATCTGCTCCTTGAGCTTGTGACTAGCGTGGAAGGTGACGACGCGGCGGGCTTCAATGGGGATGGGCTCGCCGGTGCGCGGGTTGCGGCCTGGGCGTGGGGCTTTGGTACGGATTTGGAAGTTGCCGAAGCCAGAGATTTTCACGTCGTGCCCGGCCACCACGCTGCGCGAGATCAGCTCAAAGAAGGCATCGATCATGTCTTTGGATTCACGCTTGTTGAGGCCAATTTCTTCAAACAGCATATCGGCCAACTGCGCTTTGGTCAGCGCCGGGGTTTCTAGGCTTTCAATTGTGAATTCCATTGATCTTTTCTCCTGTTGCTGAGAGTCATTCTAACCACTCTCAATTTCATAGCATACTACGCAGACTCTATGTCGGCTAACAGCCTAAAACGCTTCAAAAATTTGCCTTAAGCACGCAATCGAGCACCCAAGTTTTTCTCAAGCATTGCGAGCACTGAAGCTACCGCGCTTTCAATCTGTTCATCGGTCAGCGTCGCTTCCAAGCCTTGCAGCGTGAGGCGAATTGCCAAACTCTTCTCGTCTGCTGCCAAAGCTGCGCTAGGCTCCTTGGCGCGGAACACATCGAACAGCAGCGCATCATGCAGCATCCCTTGTGTAGGTGCAGCGTGAATGGCTTGCATCAGCGCCGTATGACTCACGCTTTCTTTCACCACCACGGCAATATCGCGCTCCACCGCTTGGAATTTAGAAATAGTCTCAAAACTGGGCAGCGTGCGCTGCATCACGGCTTCCAAATCCAGCTCAAACAGCACGGGCGCTGCGCCAGAAATTTCATAGCTCTGCTTGTGCTTAGGATGCAGCTCGCCGATCACTCCAACGGCTTTACCGTTCAGCATGATTTGCGCGCAGCGGCCGGGGTGCAATGCTGGATGCTCAAACGCCTTGAACTCTGCTTTGGCAGGCGCAAGCAAACTTTCCACGTCCCCCTTCACATCGAAAAAGTCTGCCGCTGCATCTTTGGCACTCCACTGGCGCTGCACAGCGCCGCCCCATGCCAGACCTGCAATGCGCAGCGGCTGGGCAATGCCTTGCACCTGCTGATTACCTTCTTCAATCGCGGTTTTCACACTCGCATCGCGCGCAAACACGCGGCCCAGCTCGAACACGCGCACGCGAGCGGCTTTGCGATCTAAATTGTGTTTGAGCACATCGACCAAGCTGCCGATCAGCGAGGAGCGCATCACAGAGAGTTGGCTGGCAATGGGGTTGAGCAGCTTGATCGGGTCTGCATTGCCCGCCAGCTCAGTTTCCCAGCGCTGCTCCACAAAGCTGAAATTGATCGTCTCGGCATAGCCTAAAGCTGCCAAAGCGCGGCGCGCGGCGAAGCGGCTGCGCTCCTTCTCGCTGCGGGCTTTCGGCTCCACGGGTGCAATCGGCGCCGTCTCGGGCAGCATGGCAAAGCCGATGATGCGCGCGACTTCTTCGATCAAATCTTCTTCGATCGTGATGTCGAAGCGATACACCGGCGGCTGCACGGTGATCACATCGGCGCTCAACGTTGCTGGCAAACCGAGCTTGGCAAACACTTCCATGCATTGCTGCGCCGTCACGGGCATGCCAATGATCTTGCTCGCGCGCGCCACGCGAAGGCTCACGCTGCGGGGCTTTGGCATGTTCGGCTGCTGATCATCCATCACGCACGCTTGGCCGCCGCAAATCTCAAGGACTAAGCGCGTGATGCGCTCGGTGTGAGCCACGGTGAGCATCGGATCCACACCGCGCTCGAAGCGATGGCCTGCGTCGGTAGCGAAATTGAAGCGGCGCGAGCGGCCTGCAACTGCTTCGGGCCACCAAAAGGCGGCTTCGATGTAGATGTTTTGTGTATCGTCGCTCACTGCGGTGCTATCGCCGCCCATGATGCCCGCGAGCGATTCCACGGCTTGGCTATCCGCAATGATGCCTACGGTTTCGTCGAGCGTGACGGTGTTGCCATTCAAGAGCTTGAGCGTTTCGCCCTTTTTCGCCCAGCGTACATCGAGCCCGCCATGAATTTTGTCGAGATCAAAAATATGGCTGGGGCGGCCATATTCAAACATCACGTAATTCGATATATCCACCAGCGGCGAGACGCTACGCTGCCCACAGGCGGCGAGGCGGTCGATCATCCATTGCGGCGTTTTCGCTTTGATATTCACACCGCGCACGATGCGGCCTGAGAAGCGGCCACACAGATCGGGCGCGGATATTTTCACGGCAAGTTTGTCTTGGCTCGTGGCTTGCACAGGCTCAATAGCAGGCGTATTCAGAGGCGCGCCCGTGATGGCCGAAAGCTCGCGCGCAATGCCATATACGCTCAGGTTGTGGCCCAAATTCGGCGTGAGCTTGAGCGTGAAAATCGTATCGTCGAGATTCAAATAATCACGAATGCTGGTGCCAATCGGCGCGTCAGAGGCCAGCTCATACAAGCCTTCATTTGCCTCGCTGATCTTCAGCTCTTTGGCCGAGCACAGCATGCCTTGGCTCTCCACGCCGCGCAGCTTGCCCAGCTTGATGAGGAAAGGCTTGCCATCTTCACCGGGTGGCAATTCAGCGCCCACGAGCGCCACAGGAATGCGAATGCCCACGCGAGCATTGGGTGCGCCGCAAACTATGTTGAGCAAAGCACCTGTTCCTGCTTCCACCTGACACACACGCAAACGATCCGCATTTGGATGCTGCGCACATTCCTTGATCTCACCGATCACGACTTTGGAAAATGGCGGAGCAACAGTGCGCGTCTCTTCCACTTCCAGCCCAGCCATCGTGAGCGCATCAGCCAATTGCTGAGTGCTGAGGTGAGGATTACAAAAATCGCGGAGCCAACTGATTGGGAATTGCATTTTTAATCTCTGTCCAAAATCTAAATCAGGAACACAGAAGACACAGAAACTGCACAGAATTCACAGAAAAATTCCACTGCATTCTTTTCTGTGT